>JACRGJ010000087.1 GCA_016212425.1 Micrococcales bacterium
CGGCCGTCGGGTCACCGGCGTCGTCGGCAACGTGCCGCGCGGACTCGAATCGGTCTACGACGAGACGATCCGACGGCTGGACGCCACCGGGAGCAAGCCCCGCATACCGGTCAATGTGGTGCGGACCAGGCAGGGCTGGCGCGTGGACCTGCTGATGGGGGAGACCCGCTAGGCGGGGCGCCGTTCTCAGACGACGGGACCGTCCTCCGGGAGCTCCGCCGCGAGCTTGGCCTTGATCGCGGGCATGTCCAGTGCCCGCACCTGCGCGATGAGGTCGTCGAGGGCCGGACGCGGCAGGGCCCCGGCCTGCTTGAAGACGCCGATCCCGTCGCGGAAGGCCATCAGGGTGGGAATGGCCTGGATCTCCGCCGCCCCGGCGAGGGTCTGCTGCGCCTCGGTGTCGACCTTGCCGAAGACCACGTCGTAGTTGTCGTTCGAGGCGGCGTCGTACACCGGCGCGAAAGCCCTGCACGGGCCGCACCAGTCGGCCCAGAAGTCGACGAGGACGATCCCGCCCTCGAGCACGGTCGATTCGAAATTCTGCTCGGTGAGCTCGACGGTAGCCATCGATCCAGGCTAGGTCCCGGACCTGGAGGGCCGCTCGCCGGTGACGTACATCGCGCGGATGATTCCCCCGGCCCCTCGCCTCGCCAGGATGCGAAGCGCCCTACCGTGGAGTGGTGATGCGCCGACTCAGCCGCCGACAGCTGCTGGTCGATGTGCTGCTGCCGGTGGCGGTTCTCGGCGTGTTCCTGCTCCCGGCGATCGGGTACTCCGGGCTGGAGCCGTTCGTCCTGCTCGGATTCTGCGTCGCGCTGATCTTCCGTCGGCTGTGCACGCTGGGAAGCCTGGGTGTGGCCTGGTTCACGGCGATCGCCGAGATGCTGCTCGGTGTCGACCCGGTCGGCCCTTCCAACATCCTCATCGTCATCGTCCTGTACTCGACCGGTGCGCACTCGGAGAGGCTGGTGCGCTGGCTCGGCTTCGGCTCCGCGTTCCTCGGCGCCGGCCTCGTCTCGCTCTACGTCGTGGTGATCCCGACACTGGGCACGGGACTCCCGGGTGTGGGCACGGTCTTCTCGGCCGCGTTCATCCTGAGTGCGGCGTTGGCGGGCTTCCTGCTCTCGTGGACCGTCGGCTTCCTCGTCCGGGTCGGGTCGCGCGGGCGGGAGAGCCGCGCCGCGGCGGCACGCGCGGAGCAGGAGGTGGCCGCCGAGCAGGAGCGCACCCGGATCGCGCGGGACATGCACGACGTCGTGGCGCATTCGCTGGCGGTGGTGATCGCCCAGGCCGACGGGGCCCGTTACCTCCGCACGACCGATCCCGAGGCGGTGAACGAGGCGCTGACCGCCATCGCCTCCACCGCACGCGAGGCGCTCGCCGACGTGCGGGTGCTGCTCGGCCAGCTGCGTTACGACCAGGGGCAGGGGCCGCAGCCGGCGCTGGCGGACCTCGAGCGGCTGTACGAGCAGTTCCGGGCATCCGGGCTCGACCTGCGAGTCGAGGCCGCCGGGTCACCGCTGGCCGTCGGCACCTCGATGCAGCTGGCCGTCTACCGGATCGTGCAGGAGTCGCTGACCAACGCCCTCCGGCACGGGCGTCCGGGAGAGCGGGTCCAGGTGCGCTTCGACTGGACGCCCGGCGGTGTGCACCTGGCGGTCTCGAACCCGCCAGGGGAAGCGCGTGAGCACCGGGCCGCCGGGGGGCACGGGCTCGCGGGGATGACGGAGCGCGCGGCCCTCGTCGGTGGTCGTCTCACCGCCGCCGACGAGGGCGACCGGTTCACGGTGCGCGCCTGGCTGCCGGTGGAGAGGCCCCCGCTCGCCCTGCCAGCGCCGTCGGCGGTGCCCGCGGTGGGGGCGCCGTGACCGGCCGCATCCGGGTCGCCCTCGTCGACGACCAGGCGTTGTTCCGCACCGGCATCCGGATGCTCGTCTCCTCCCAGCCCGACCTCGAGTTCGTGGGCGAGGCCGGCGACGGCGTCGAGGGGATCCGGCTCGCGGCGTCGGCGCGACCGGACGTGATCCTCATGGACATCCGGATGCCGGTGCTGGACGGCATCGACGCGACCCGCCGCATTCTGGAGGCGTCGCCGCTCGGAGCCGGGCCGCGCATCCTGGTGCTGACCACCTTCGACCTCGATGAAGCGGCGACCAGGGCGATCCGCGCCGGGGCGAGCGGTTTCGTGTTGAAAGATGCCCACCCGGAGTTCCTCCTCGCCGCGATCCGGACGGTGCACGCCGGCACCGCGGTGATCGCCCCCTCGGCGACGCGGGAGCTGTTCGAGAACTTCGGCACCCGCGTCGACCCCGGCTCGGAGCCGACCGAATTCGGGGGGCTCACCGGTCGCGAGCGGGAGATCTTCCTCCTCGCCGCGCGGGGGCTCAGCAACGCCGAGATCGCGGCGCGCGAGTACGTCAGCGAGGCGACGGTGAAGACGCACATCAGCCGCATCCTCGCCAAGCTCGCCCTGCGCGACCGCGTGCAGCTGGTGGTCTACGCCTACGAGAACCGGCTGGTCGACTGAGCTGCGTCCGCCCCTCCTCCCACGGGGCCTGGCGGGATCATCCGGGGGGATGAGGCGTCTCCACATCGCGCCCGACGAACCGCGCCGGCGTCATCCCTAGCGTCGAGGACATGAGCGACACCGCATCCCCTCCCAGCCCGGCGCTCGTGGCCCGCGTCGAAGATCTCGGCAAGAGCTACGGCACCTCTTCCACCCGCGTCGACGCCCTCCGCGGCGTCACCCTCGGTCTGCGTCGGGGGGAGTTCACGGCGATCATGGGGCCGAGCGGATCCGGCAAATCCACCCTCATGCACATCATGGCCGGGCTCGACTCCCCGAGCAGCGGGCGGGTGTGGCTGGCCGAGCAGGAGATCGGCGGCATGACGGATGCCGAGCTGACGCTGCTGCGTCGCCGGCGGATCGGGTTCGTGTTCCAGAGCTTCAACCTCGTGCCCACCCTCGACATCGAGGGCAACCTGCTGCTCCCGTTCGAGCTCGACGGACGGCGCCCCGACCCCGAGGAGCGCGCCTGGATCGACCGCCTCGAGACGCTCCTCGGTCTCGGCGGACGCCTCCGCCACCGCCCGCATGAGCTCTCCGGCGGCCAGCAGCAGCGGGTGGCGATCGCCCGGGCGCTCGCCACCCGGCCCGACCTGGTGTTCGCCGACGAGCCCACCGGCAACCTCGACTCGCGCACGGGACGCGAAGTACTGGAGCTGCTCGCGTCGGCCAGCCGCGAGCACGGCCAGTCGATCGCGATGGTCACCCACGACCCCATCGCGGCCGGGTACGCCGACCGCATCCTGTTCCTCGCGGACGGGGTGCTGGTCGATGACCGGCCCCGCCTGCCCGCGGCGGAGATCTCCTCGATCATGCTCGCGATGGAGGCCGCCGCGTGACCGGGCGTGTGCCGGGGCTCCTGGTGGCGGCGCTCGGATCGGCGTTCGGAGTGGCGCTGCTGCAGATCTCCGGCGCGCTCACCGCGACCGCGGAGGCCGACCCCGACGTGGGTGCTAGCGCGACCGTCGGGACGCTGCTCACCGCCCTTGCGCTCGTGTTTATGGCGATCGCCGTCTATGTCGGCGCGATCGTCACCGTGAACACCGTCGCGACCGTCGTCGCGGGGCGGGCCCGCCGGATCGCCCTGCTGCGCCTTCTGGGCTCGAGCGCCGTCGCGCAGCGCCGGGCCATCGCTCGGGAGGGACTGATCACCGGGGCGGTCGGGGCTCTGCTCGGCGCCGTGCTCGGCACCCTGGCCGCACGGGGCATCGTCGAGGTCGGCGTCGCGCTCGGCTGGCTCCCGCGGCCCGCCTACGGGTGGGCGTCGCCGGCGCTCGCGGTCCCGGTGGTCGCCGTCGTGCTCACCACCTGGCTCTCGTCGTGGCTCGGCTCCCGCCGGGTGCTCACCGTGACGCCCCTGCAGGCGCTCGGCTCGTCCGAGCAGCTGAGCGCGGAGGAGGTTCGCGCCCGGCCGGTGCGGAACGCGACGGCGGTGGTGTTGGCGGTGCTCGGCACCGCGGTGCTGCTCCTCGGCGTGGGCGTCGGGCTGGTCTCCCCGCTGGGGGTCCTCATCGGCGTGCTCGGCGGCATCCTCTCCTTCTCGGGGCTCGTGATGGGCGCCCACCTCGTGATGCCGCCGGCCCTCGCGCTCGTCGGGCGCCTCCTCGGACGCGGCGCCGCCGGACGGCTGGCGGCGGCGAACGCACGTCGGCATCCGGAGCGTTCCAGTCGCACCACCATCGGCCTCGTCATCGGTGTCACCCTGGTGACGATGTTCGGGGTGGCGATCGAGAGCTTCCGGCGGATGGTCGAGGCGGCTCAGGCTGCGCAACCGGACGTGTACCAGGGCATCGGGCCGATGCTCGATGCGACGACGGCGGTGTTCTCGGTGCTGGTCGGGTTCAGCGCCCTGATCGCCGGGGTGGGCCTGGTCAACAGTCTCTCGCTCAGCGTGCTGCAGCGCACGCGCGAGCTGGGACTGCTGCGCGCGGTCGGCTTCTCGAGGTCGCAGCTGAGTCGGATGGTGCTCGCCGAGAGCGCGCAACTCACCATCACCGGTGTGCTCGTCGGCCTGCTCCTCGGCGGCTTCTACGGCTGGTGCGGGGCGCAGGCGCTGCTCGGCTCGGCTCCAGGGGTAGGCACCCTGATCCCGCCGGGCATCCCGTGGACCGTGCTCGCGGTCGTGGTGGTGGTCGCGGCGGTGCTCACGGTGGTCGCGGCGGCGGCCCCCGCGCGGCGGGCGGCCCGGCTGTCCCCCGTGGCGGCGCTGGGCGTGGAGTAGCCGGAGCCCCGGGTGTACCCTCGGAGGGTGCGTGAGCTTCTCCTTCTTCTCCGCCGCGACGGGGTCCTCTAGACGGCCTCCCTCGTCGCGGAGTCGTCGTCGGCCCTCATCGGTTCACACCGTCCGCAACGAGTTGAGAGACCAGAGCCCGTGAAGAACACGCAGAAGCCCTCCGGGATGCCGATCCACCGGTATCGCCCCTACCACGAGCAGTTCGCCACCGACCTGCCCGACCGCACCTGGCCCTCCCGGGTGATCGAGCGCGCGCCGCTGTGGTGCGCGGTCGACCTCCGCGACGGCAACCAGGCGCTCATCGACCCGATGAGCCCTGAGCGCAAGCGCATCATGTTCGACCTGCTGGTGCGGATGGGGTACAAGCAGATCGAGGTCGGCTTCCCCTCCGCCAGTCAGACCGACTTCGACTTCGTGCGGCAGCTGATCGAGGAGGGCGTCGTCCCGGACGACGTCACCATCCAGGTGCTCACCCAGGCCCGCGAGCACCTCATCGCCCGCACCTACGAGGCCATCCGAGGTGCGAAGCAGGCGATCGTGCACCTCTACAACTCCACGAGCATCCTGCAGCGGGAGGTCGTGTTCCGCACCGATCAGCAGGGGATCATCGACCTCGCCCTCGAGGGCGCTCGCCTCTGCCGGCAGTACGAGACGACCATTCCCGAGACCGCCGTCTACTACGAGTACTCGCCCGAGAGCTACACCGGCACCGAGCTCGCCTTCGCCCGCGACATCTGCAATCAGGTGCTCGAGGTGCTCGAGCCGACTCCCGAGCGCAAGGTGATCATCAACCTGCCATCGACGGTCGAGATGGCGACCCCGAACGTGTACGCCGACTCGATCGAATGGATGAGCCGCAACCTCGCTCACCGGGAGAACGTCATCCTGAGCCTGCACCCGCACAACGACCGCGGCACGGGCATCGCGGCGGCCGAGCTCGGCTACCAGGCCGGCGCCGATCGGATCGAGGGGTGCCTGTTCGGCAACGGCGAGCGCACCGGCAACGTCGACCTGGTCGCCCTCGGCCTCAACCTGTTCAGCCAGGGGATCGACCCGCAGATCGACTTCTCGGACATCGACGAGATCCGCCGCACCGCGGAGTACTGCACCCAGCTGCCGGTGCCCGAGCGCAGCCCGTGGGCGGGCGACCTCGTCTACACCTCGTTCTCCGGATCGCATCAGGATGCGATCAAGAAGGGCTTCGAGGCGCTGGAGGCCCGGGCGAAGGTCGCCGGGGTACCGGTCGACCAGCTGGAGTGGGCGGTTCCGTACCTGCCCATCGACCCGAAGGACCTCGGCCGCGGCTACGAGGCCGTCGTGCGGGTCAACTCGCAGTCCGGGAAGGGCGGGGTCGCCTACCTGCTGAGGGCGGACCACGCGCTCGATCTCCCGCGACGCCTGCAGATCGAGTTCTCGGGCGTCGTGCAGGCGAAGACGGACGCCGACGGGGGCGAGGTGACCAGCGACCAGATCTGGGCGATCTTCCAGGACGAGTACCTTCCGGCACCCGCCGAGCGGCCCGACGACAAGTGGGGCCGCTACGAGCTGCTGTCGACCCGCACCGCGAGCGAGATGGCGGGCACGGTGGAGCTGGACGTCCGCATCCGCGTCGGCGACGCGGAGACGGCCGCGACGGGGATCGGCAACGGCCCGATCGCGGCGTTCCTGGAGATCATGGCGGAGCAGGGCCACGACATCCGCCTCTACGACTACGTCGAGCACACCCTCTCGGAGGGCGGTGACGCGCTGGCCGCCGCCTACGTCGACCTGCAGGTCGGCGACACGCGCCTGTGGGGAGTCGGCATCGACGGCGACATCTCCACGGCCTCCCTCAAGGCCGTCGTCTCCGCGGTCAACCGTGCGGTCCGCATCCGCGTCCCGGAGCTCGCCGCCGTGTGACTCGTGATCCGTCCCCGACGGTCGGGGCGGCTCAGCCGCGCGCTGTGCCGCCTCGGCGGCGCCACCCCAGGGAGCGCTGCTCGGGAAGGGACCAGCGGAACACCACCGCGAGCACCCGGATCACCACCGTGAGGACGACGCAGCTGATCGCCGCCGCGGTGATCGGCACCCCCGCCGCGACGAGCAGCACGAGCGTCGCCGACCCGAGCACGGCGGCGACCGCGTAGAGGGAGCCCACATGCATGAGCGCGATGGGCAGGTTCAGCAGCAGATCGCGGAGCACTGAGCCGCCCACCGCGGAGAGAGCGCCGAGGAAGACCGCGGGCACCGGGGGGAGGCCGACGGCAAGGGCCTTCGTGGTCCCGATCGCGCCGAAGAGACCGAGCGTCAGCGCATCGAGCACGGTGATGACGTGCCGCACCCGGCGGAAGAGCCGCTCGAGCAGCATCCCGATCAGCGCCGCGGCGGTCGCCACCGGCAGGTACCCGTTGCTCTGCAGCGCGGCGGGGGTCTGCGCCAGCAGCACGTCGCGGAGGATGCCGCCGCCGAACCCTGCGGCGACGCCGATGATCGCGACCCCCAGCAGGTCGAGGCGGCGGTCGCGGAACCCGGCAGCGAACAGCGCACCCTGCAGGCTGCCGACGCCGACGGCGAGCAGATCCGTCCAGATCGGGATGGTGAAGGGCTCGGCGTGCACGCGTCCTTGCTAGCACGGCGCGCCTACGATGTGGGCCGTGACGATCACCGCCGCCGCCGACGGATCCGCGCTGGGCAACCCCGGGCCGGCGGGCTGGGCCTGGTACGTCGACGACGAGCATTGGGGCTCGGGGGGTTGGGCGCTGTCGACCAACAACCGCGGCGAGCTGCAGGCGGTGCTCGAGCTGTTCCGCGCCACCGCCCACCTCGATGAGGACCTGCTCGTGCTGTGCGACAGCCAGTACGCCATCAACTGCGTGACCAAGTGGATGCCGGGGTGGAAGGCCGCGCGGTGGCGGAAGCGCGACGGATCGCCGGTACTGAACGTCGACATACTGGAGCTCCTGGACGAGGAGCTGCGCGGCCGCCGCTACCGCTTCGAGTGGGTGCGCGGGCATTCCGGGCACGAGCTGAACGAGGCGGCCGACGAGCGTGCCCGGGCTGCGGCGGAGTCGTACCAGCGCGGTGCCCTCGCTCCGACCGGCCCCGGATGGTCGAGCGCTCCCGCCCCGAGCGCGGAGCCGGTGATCCCCCCGGCGCTGTTCGACCTCGACGACCCGGACCCGGTCGAGGTGGTGCTCGAACTCTCGCCGGACGAGCACGAGCGCCTGCGCCAGCGCGCCCACGACGCCGGCGTCAGTCCCGAGGCGTGGCTCCGCGCCCAGATCTGACCCGCCGCCCCTCTCGGCGCGCTCCCCGGGCGGTTGCCTCGCGGACCCGCGAGAATGGAGGCGTGCCGGTGTATCGCGACGACGTCGTGGTCCTGCGCACCCACAAGCTGGGTGAGGCGGATCGCATCGTCACGATGCTCTCGCGCCAGCACGGGAAGATCCGTGCCGTGGCGAAGGGCGTCCGTCGCACCGCCTCGCGCTTCGGGGCGCGCCTGGAGCCGTTCATGGTCGCCGACGTGCAGTGCTACATCGGCCGCAGCCTCGACATCGTGCAGCAGGCCGAGTCGATCGGGGCGTACGGAGCGGACATCGTCGACGACTACGGCCGCTACACCGCGGCGACGGCGATGGTGGAGGCCGCCGACCGGCTGACCGACCACGAGGCGGGCCTGCAGCACTACCTGCTGCTCGTCGGCGCGTTGCGCTCGCTCGCCCGCGCCGAGCACGCTCCCGGCCTCACCCTCGACTCCTACCTGCTTCGGGCACTCGCGATCGCCGGATGGGCGCCGAGCTTCTCCGCCTGCGCCGTGACCGGCGTGTCGGGTCCGCACTCCCACTTCGTCGCCCAGCTCGGCGGCATCGTGAGCGACGCCGCCGCTCCGCCCGGGGCGCCGCGCCTCGACCCGGACGTGATCGAGTTGCTCGGCGCCCTGCTCTCCGGCAACTGGACCACCGCCGAAGCGAGCGACGAACGCGAGCGGGCGCAGGCATCCGGGGTCGTCGCGGCGTACACGCAGTACCACCTGGAGCGCGCACTGCGTTCGCTGGAGCACGTCGATCGGACTCCCGCGTGAGCGTGCGGAAGACGCACAGGGACGCGGTCGACTTCGTACCCCTGGACTGGACGGGGCAGCAGCCGCCCGCCCTGCCCCGCGGCGCCGTCCCCGCGCACGTCGCTCTCGTCATGGACGGGAACGGGCGCTGGGCGAACCGGCAGGGCCTTCCCCGGATCGAGGGTCACCGGGCCGGCGAGGCGAGCCTGCTCGATGTCGTCGCCGGCGCGATCCAGGTCGGGGTGAAGCACCTCAGCGTCTACGCGTTCTCCACCGAGAACTGGGCGCGCAGCCCCGACGAGGTGCGCTTCCTCATGGGCTTCAACCGCGATGTGCTGCACCGCCGCCGCGACCAGCTGAACGAGTGGGGGGTCCGCATCCGGTGGGCCGGGCGACGTCCGCGACTCTGGCGCAGCGTCGTCGACGAGCTGCAGTACGCGGAGCGGCTCACCGAGGGCAATTCGACCCTGACCCTGACGATGTGCGTCAACTACGGCGGACGCACGGAGATCCAGGATGCGGTGCGCGCCATCGCCGCAGAGGTCGCGGTCGGGCGCCTGAAGCGTCGGGATGGTTGCAGTGGAGCCCGAACAGCATGACCCAGACGACCTGGAACTATCCGCGCACGAACAAGCTGCTCTTCGAGGCCGGCCAGCTCGTGCTGTGGGAGGA
>JACRGJ010000089.1 GCA_016212425.1 Micrococcales bacterium
CGCCCTCGCCCTGATCGAGCAGGTCGAGGCCTACCGGGAGGACTACAACCACGTCCGACCGCACGAGGCGATCGCCTGGAACCGACCCGCCGAGGTCCACACCGGCCTCGCCGATCCCACCATCCCCAACTTCGAACAAGACGAAATCCTGCCAACTACTTGACGCGGGACAGTAAACAGCGCCGACATGGCACGTACGCGGGACAGGAGCCGCTTCGTATCGACTGGGCCCATTCGGTTCAGTGCTTCGTCGAGTTTGCCGTCGTCGTCGAAGAGCACCATTCCGTCGCGCTTTAGGTGGGCACCGAACAGTGAGCTGATGCCGGTAGCGAGTTGAGCCGAGGTGTAGAAGCTCACGCTGATTGCTCCGACGCTGATTGCCGGGAGTTGCGCTGGGACGAGTGCGAGCAGATCCAGATCAGAACCGCTCACTGCATCTCCTCGAGCGCGGCTGCCGTAGACCATCAGGCCGGTGACGGTTGCGGTTAGCTCCGGAAGGTCGTTGAGCTCTGCCTCGGGGACACCGAGGCCAGTCAGCCGGGCGACCAGTTCGGAGCGCGTCATCGCCTTCCAATTTACTCAACAGCGCGACGATCCGAGTTGGCCTGAGCAAGCGTTCGGTCCATGGCCCGCGGCCGTCTGCGCAAGGAGGGCTTGGGTCGCGGTGGACAGGCTGGCCCGTTTCCGGCCAGCGGAGCGCTGCCGGGTATTCCTTCGTTGAGGACAGTGAGCTTGGTCGTTTTGCGGGCGTGCGCGGTGACGGGAAGCAAGGGTGTGCGCGGGCCAAGGTGTCCGCCATTTAGGATGCA
Source organism: Micrococcales bacterium (assembly GCA_016212425.1). Lineage (GTDB taxonomy): Bacteria > Actinomycetota > Actinomycetes > Actinomycetales > Microbacteriaceae > Schumannella. The sequence continues at coordinate 810 of JACRGJ010000089.1, forward strand.
TCGCCGGTCGCGATCGAGCAGGGATGGTTCCGCGCACAAGTGCTCCCTCATCGCTCGACTTCGTCGACGACATAGGCGTGGTGCGGATGTGGAGTGCTGGGGGCCAGTGCGTTCACGTTGCAAGTGATCGCCATTCTGGCCGCCAACACCGCCCACGTCCTGGCAGCTGCTGCGACTCTGATCCGATTGCTGGCGCTACGCGTCGTCAGCGTCGCACCGATACGGAAGACACTGACTGTACGTCGCGTCGGCGACGACGTCGAGATGCCGACGAGTGTGCTGACCCTTTCCGCCGGAAGCTACGGGCTCTGGTTCGGGGACCGATTCCAGCACCAAGCGCTGATCGGGCCTGTCGCGGCGTCGGATGAGCGCCGCGCCCTCGCCGAATGCTGAAGACGACGGCCCGATCAGCACAGTGCCATTGCCCAGTGGACCGGTCATGTCACGAGCGCACCTGCGGACATCGATCCTGACTGGGAAAATTTCGCGGTGCCGCTTCCGCGACGGCGCCTCGGCGGCTTGGCCGTTAGACATGATCTGCGAGCTGCGGATGCGATGCCCCCGACGGCGACGGTCGTCCGGGTCGGCCGCCCCTCCACCGATGAACCGTCGACAGTCGGAACTCACCCGGACGAGCTACCCGCGCAACGACTCAGCCCGTGGCCGAGCTGGGCTCAGCGGAGGCGGCGCATCCGCAACCCCGGTGGGGTGCCCACTGTGAGCGACGCCGTCATCCGCCTCAGCTGCTCCGTGCGCACGTGCACGTCGCGCATCCCCTTCAGCAGCGGGTAGACGGCCGAGAACACCACCATCGGCGCGCGGAGTCGCGGATTGCGCAGCGCATGGGCGGCGTAGGTGCGCTCCCACCGCCACACGTACTGGTAGTACTCGCGCGGGTTGTCGTCGAGCCGCCGGGCCGACATCCCCGCCACCATCCGCGAGTCGTAGGCCACGAGGTGGCCGCGCTCGCGGAGGTGGATGGAGAGGTCGATGTCCTCGTGGTACTCGTCGGCCTCGTCGCGGCAGACGACGTCACGGAGCTCGCGCCAGGCGGTCGCCCGCAGCGCCATGTTGCTGCCGAACAGGAACTGATAGTCGTTCGCGATCGTGCGCACCGCGCGCCGCAGTGCATCGTCGGCCCGGTGCCCGAAGCGCCGCAGCGGCATGTCGTAGTAGGTCACGGGGCCGGTGGAGGCATCCACCCGTGGGTCGGCGAAGATGCGCTGCACCTGCGCCACCCAGCCCGGCTCGAGCACCGAGTCCGCGTCGATCCGGCCGAGCACCTCGCCGGTCGCGGCGTCGAGACCCGCGTCGCGTGTGGGCACCAGACCCTGGACGGCATCCTGGTGCAGCAGACGCAGGGGGGCATTCGGATGCGCGGCGATCAGCGACTCGATCACCGGCACGGTGGCATCGGTGGAGCGGTTGTCGACGACGAGGATCTCGTGCGCCGGGGAGGTCTGAGCCAGCGCCGCCTCGACGCAGTCGCCGATCGTCCTCTCCTCGTTGAAGGCGGGGATGACGATCGACACCGAGGGTGCGGCTGGCACGGCCACACTCTAACCAGCCGTGCCGGTCTCAGCCGCGACCGAGATCGAGCGGCGCGGCGAGCAGCGCCACCTCCGTGGAGGCGCCCTTGGTCCACTGCCGGCCCACCTCGGTGAACCCCATCCGCCGATGGAACGCCAGCGACGCGGGGTTCGGCGGCTGCAGGTTCACCTCGCACGTCACCTCGACGGCGCCGAGCTCCCGCCCGCGCGCGAAGACACGCTCGTACAGCCCCCGGCCGAGGCCCGCCCCGCGCAGCCGCGGATCGAGGACGATGCGGTCGACGTAGACGAAGGCGGCGGAGCGCCTGGAGAACCAGAGGTAGTTCTCACTCGCGTAGTCGCGGCCCGGCGTCATCGCCAGGAGGAATCCAGCCGGAGTCCCGTCGTCGACGACGAGGGCGAGCTCGCTGAGTTCCACGAGGGCACGCAGCTCCTCGAGCGGCGTGATCGGCACCGCGGGCGCGGCCGCGTCGTTGATCCGCACCAGCGCCTCGAGGTCGCTCGGCACAGCGGGGCGGATGACGGGCTCGCTCACTCCGCCACGGTAGCGGCCGCGATCGGCACCCGGCCTCCGAGAACCGACGGGGGCTGCACTCGCCCGACGCTCCGGGATGACGAGGAGGAGGCGCGGGCGGTGCCCCGGATCCGACGCGCGCGGGGGCGACTCTAGAGTGACGGACGTGACCCGCGCCGCCACCGCCGCCTCGTCGATCGATCTCTCGCGTCGGGACCTGACCCTCGACATCGCGCGGGTCTTCTGCGTGATGTCGGTGGTCGTCATCCACCTTCTGATGGTCGGCGTCGGACGCGATGCCGACGGCGCGCTCGTGGTGTCCCGTCCCCTCGAGAACCAGCCCTGGTTCGCGCCCGTCACCTGGGCCGGGCAGATCATGCCACTGTTCTTCGTGGTCGGCGGCTTCGCGAGCATCACCGCGTGGCGAAGCCTCCGACGCCGTGGCGGGGATGCGGCCGAGTACGTGCGCGGCCGGGTGCTGCGCCTGGCCCAGCCGGCCCTTCCGCTCTACGCCTTCTACGCCGTCGTGCTCGGCGGCGCCGCGCTCGTCGGCGTCGATCCGAGCCTGCTCGCCGTCGTGGCCCAGGGCGCCGGAGCCCCGCTGTGGTTCCTCGCCGCCTACACGCTCTGCCAAGCGCTCGTCCCCGCGATGGCGCGCCTGCACCTGCGCGCACCGAGGCGCACGGTTGCCGCGCTGGCGGTCGGCGCGGTGCTGGTGGATGCGCTGCGCTATTCCAGCGGAATCGACCCCGTCGGGCTCGCGAACCTGTTCTTCGTGTGGCTGCTCGTCCAGCAGCTCGGGTTCTGGTACGCGGACGGCTGGTTCGCGGATCGCCGACCGTGGCAGCTCGTCCTGGTCGCCGGTGCCTGCTATCTCGCGCTGCTCCCGATGACCGTCGTCGGCCCCTACTCGACCGACATGCTCACCAATCTCAACCCGCCGACCGTCCCCCTGGTGCTGCTGGGACTCGCGCAGGCGTGCATCCTGCGTCTGATCCGCCCCGCTCTCGCCCGGCTCATGCGCACCCGCCCCGCCCGGGCGGCGGTGTTCGTCATCGGGTCACGGCTCATGACGATCTACCTCTGGCACCTGCCGATCATCATCGTGCTGTCGGGCATCGCGCTCCTCATCCCGGGTGCCAGCCCGGAGCCCGCGACCACGGCGTGGTGGTGGACCCGTCCGGTGCTCTGGGCGATGGTGATGACGACGATCTTCGGGCTGTCGTTCCTCGTGGGGCGGTGGGAGGCACCGCGTCCGATCGGGATCACTCCGCCGGTCGCGGTCGTCGCGGTCGCGGTGGTCATCGCCTTCGTGCCGAACTTCCTGGTCATGCAGTGGTATCTGAACCTCGTGTTCGCGCTCACCGGGGTCGTGCTCCTGGGTGCCGCGGTGCTGATGCTCGGCCGCTGGCCCACCCGCGCCACAACGGATGCGCCGGTCGCGACCCCGATGACCTCGCGCCGCTGAGCGCTCTCCGCCCGCTCCCCCCGTCGCGCTCTTCGTCGAGGGACTCAGGGCCGGGAGCCCGAGGCGTCGCCGTCCCCGTCGCCCGACAGCTCCGCCTGCGGCGCGACGCCGTCCACCGGGAGGAAGGCGCTCACCAGTGCCGAGCCGACCACGGAGCCGGCGACCGTGCCCAGCAGAGTGCTGCCGAGCAACGCGCCGAAGCTCGGACCGCCCGCCCGCGCCTGGCCCCCGCCTGTCCGGTCGCCGGCCCGCAGCACCCGCTCCATCGTCCCGGGCCGGCGGGACTCGGCCCGCGTCGCCGCCCGGGCAAGGGTCGCCGGCTCGCTGGAGAGCGGGCGCTCGCCCGTCTGGGCGCCGCGGCAGAGCTCCTCGTAGATGAGGGCCCGCTCGTCGTCCGTCAACGTGGCGAACGCCTCGCGGTGCACCTGCTCGATCGTCTCCGTCGGAGCGGTCCGCAGCAGCTCCCGGTACCGCTCGAGCGCGGTCTCGTCGCCGCGGCGGACGGTGCGCGTGCCTCCCGCCTGCGGCGACTGCTCGGTGCTGTCGGTACCGAAGAGGCGCTCGAGGAATCCCATTCCGCGACGGTAGAACGGGGCCCTGTGCGGCCTCTGTGCTGCACCTCCACGGAGCGGGAGAGCACACCGGAGGTTCGCTAGTGCGACCCGTCGACCCGCTCCTCGCGACGCACGATGGTGAGCGGATCGGTGACCGCCTCCAGCTGCTTGCGCTCCGCATCCACCCCGAAGATGAAGGTGACGATCCCGCCGACCAGCATGATCGCCGAGCCGAGGAAGTAGCCGATCGTGATCGGGCCGCGGTTGGAGCCGTCGCCGATCATGGCCCCGTAGAGCAGCGGCGCGAGCGCGCCGAAGATCTGCGCGAGGGAGAAGAAGTACGAGATCGCCTGGCTGCGCACCTCGAGCGGGAAGATCTCCGAGACCGTGAGGTAGGCCGCCGAGGCGCCCGCCGAGGCGAGGAAGAAGGCCGCGCACCAGAACGCCGTCTGCGTGACGGCGGTGAGCGCATCCGCCTGGAACATGACCGCGGACGCCGCGAGGATCACCCCGGACCCGCCGTAGGTGAGCAGCACCATCTTCCGCCGACCCCAGCTGTCGAACAGGCGCCCGAGCAGCAGCGGACCGAGCAGATTGCCGATGGCGAACGGGAAGAAGTAGAGCCCGGTCTGCCCCTTCTCGATGCCGTAGAAGTTCTCCAGGGCGAGGGCGTAGCTGAAGAAGATCGCGTTGTAGAGGAACGACTGGGTGATCATCATCGTCGCGCCCACCAGGGTGCGCTTCGGGTACATCCGGAAGAACACCCGCGCCAGGACTCGGAAGCCCACCCTGTCCTGGGGCGAGACCTCGATCGCCTTCGCCTCGTCCACCCGCTCCAGCCGATGCCCCTGCCCCTCCAGATCGCGCTCGATGGCGTCGACCGTCGCCTCCGCCGCGTCCAGCTGACCGTGCGTCATCTGCCAGCGCGGGCTCTCCGGGATGTGCCGGCGGAGATAGATGATGCCGAGCCCCAGCACCGGACCGATGAAGAAGGCCAGCCGCCAGCCCCAGCCGTCCACCCAGTCCTGCCCGAACCAGCCCGCGTTGAGGAAGATGAGGGTGGCGCCGGCACCCAGGGCGGCGCCGCCCCAGTAGGTGCCGTTGATCGCGATGTCGACGTGGCCCCGGTAGTGCGAGGGGATGAGCTCGTCGATCGCGGAGTTGATGGCGGCGTACTCTCCGCCGATGCCCGTCCCGGCGATGAACCGGGCGACCCACAGCAGGCCGATCGACACCCACTGGTTCTCGAACGGGGGCACCAGTCCGGCCAGAGCGCTGCCGACGAGGTAGATCGCGAGGGTGAGGATGAACAGCTTCCGGCGTCCGAGCCGGTCCGAGAGCCGCCCGAAGACGAGGGCGCCGACGACCTGGCCGACGAGGTAGACCGTGCCGGTCGCTCCGATCTGGGCCGAGTTCATCCCGAACTCGGCGGCGTACCCGTTCTGGGACACGATCTGGATCTCGAGGCCGTCGAGGATCCAGGAGACGCCGAGACCGACCACGATCATCCAGTGGAACCGGGTCCACGGCAGACGGTCGAGGCGGGCGGGGATGAGGCTGCGGATCGAGCCGCGCTCCCTCTCCCCCGTCGCGTGGTGCGTCATGAGGCCCCTCCCTGCGGATCCGTCGGGGCCGGACGCCTCGGCGACGCTCCGACGCTACGCCGCAGGCGTGAGCCGGCCCGGGCTCTCAGTCCGCTCTCAGATCCGGTCCGCTCCCTGCTCCGGTCCGCTCCCTGCCGGGGCGCTCTCAGATCCGGTCCGCTCCCTGCTCCCGGTCGAGGCGCGCCGCGGGTCCGCTCGCGCCGGGGCGCCTCCGCATCGCCGCGCGTAGGCTTGTCGCGCTATGAGGCCGCTGACCGAGACGGACATCCGCGCCGCGATCATCAACGCATCCGCCGACGAGACCTCCCGGATGCCACTGCCGGGGCTGCACGAGGTGCTGTGGGACCAGCGCGAGTACCTCGGCTGGCGCGATCCGCAGGCACCGCACCGCGGCTACCTGGTGTTCTGGCGCGACGACCGGCCCCTCGGGATCACGGTGCGGGCCTCGGAGGCGCGGATGGGTGCCGGCTCGGCGATGTGCTCGCTCTGCCAGACCCTGCAGCCCGCCGACCAGGTGAGGATGTTCTCCGCGCCGCGCGCGGGCGCGGCGGGCGAGCGCGGCAACTCCGTCGGCACGTACATCTGCGCCGACCTCGCCTGCTCGATCCTCATCCGCCTGGCGGCCCCGCCCACGCAGTGGCGTCCGGATGCGGATGCCGCGATCGCCGAACGCGCGGCGGGCCTCACGGAGCGGCTCTCGAGCTTCACCCGGCGCGTGCTGCAGGACGCGGCGTGAGCGGCGCATCCGCCGGACTCTGACCGCTCCCTGCACAGTCGGGACCGCCGCCCGGCGCGGTGACACGGTGGAGGCATGGACCGTGAGCTCGACATCATCCGCCGCATCCTCTCCGCCGGCCGGTACGCCTTCGTCACCACCCGCACCGCGGACGGAGCCCTGCACTCGCGTCCGCTCGCGCTGCTCGACCGCGCCGACGACGATCCCGACCGCTTCGACGGCACCCTGTGGTTCTTCACCGAGGACCCGAGCTCGAAGGTCGCCGACGTCGCGGCGCATCCCGAGGTGAACGTCGCCGTCGGGGACGGCAAGGGCTACCTCTCGATGAGCGGCTCGGCCTCGATCGAGCGCGACCGGGAGAGGATCGACCGGTTGTGGAACCGTTTCGCGGAGGCGTACTTCCCGAACGGCAAAGACGATCCGGCGGTCGCGCTGCTGCGCGTCGAGGTCGGGAGCATCGAGTACTGGGACACGGACGAGGCGGCTCCGAAGAAGGCGTTCGAGCTGGCGAAGGGCATCCTGACCCGGCGCACCCCCGACCTCGGCGACACCGGCACGGTGCAGCTGTGAGCGCCCCGAAGGTGGGCGACCGGGTGAGCTGGGGAACCTCGCAGGGTCGCACCCGCGGCAGGGTGGTCGACCGGCGCACGAAGGACTTCACGTTCGACGGGCAGCACTTCACCGCCTCCGAGTCCGAGCCGGCATTCGTCGTCGAGTCGGAGAAGACCGGGGCGAAGGCGGCGCACAAGGGCTCGGCGCTCCGCATCCTGAAGAGCTGACTCGTCCGGGCACGAGCTGACGCGACCGGGCACAGGGCGATCGCCTCAGGCGGTGCGCGCGACCTCGTGTGCGATCCCGGGTAGCACCCGTCGCATGTAGGGCGCCCAGGCGAGGCGCACGATCACCGCCACAATGCCGCCGCGCCCCGGCAGGCCGGTGAACGTGTAGGTCCAGCGGATGCGGGTGCCCCCGTCGTGCTGCTCGAAGCGCCAGTCCGCGTCGGCGTGGTCGACGAGGCGCCCGAACAGGCCGGTGAACCCGGTGAGCCGGTAGGAGTGCGCTCCGGTGCGCGCATCGGACCCCGGCGCCGAGGCGGGCGCTTCGGCGCGGACCACCGTCTCGGTGACCGTCCCGCCGTCGGAGAGGTGCAGCATCCGCGACGACCCGACGCGAGTGAAGGGGCCGGTCCGATCGCTCACCGAGAGCACCGCGGGAAGCGGGCCGAAGCGCGGGTAGAAGCCCGCGGCGGGATCGATGTCCACCGTCACGCGGAACGCGCGATCGACGGGCACCCGGACCAGGGCGTCGACCGACGCCGTCGCCGCCACGGTCAGTCTAACTTGTCGAGCAGATGGAACGGGATGGCGAGCGACACCGAGATCGCGACCAGGCCGAGCGAGAAGAGCAGGTAGTTCCACCCCTGATCCACGGCGAAGGCGTAGCCGAACAGCAGGAACGATCCGACGAAGATTCCCATCGAGACGACGAACGCGACCACCTTCATGGCTTCAGCGTACCGGTCGGGTTCCGCGCCTCCACCGGTCGGGTTTAGTGTCGAGCGCGGCGCCGCGATCTTCGAGCACCTCCGGCCGAGCGAAGGATGACATGCCGACCTTCACCACCACACTGCTGCAGACCGGGAACAACGTCGGGATCGACGTGCCGGAAGAGATCGTGACCGGATTCGGGGCCGGCAAGCGGGTGCCGGTCACGGTGACGCTGAAGGGCTACACCTACTCGTCCACCATCGCCGTGATGGGCGGCCGCTACCTCGTCGGTGTGAACGCCGCGCACCGCGCCGCCTCCGGCGCGGGAGGCGGGGAGACGCTGGAGGTCACGCTCGAGCACTACTCCGGCGAGCGGACCGTGGCCGTGCCGGAGGATCTCGCCGCGGCGCTCGAGGCCGCCGGGGCGCGCTCCGCCTTCGACGCCCTGTCGTACACCCAGCGCAAGGAGCACGTTCGCCAGGTGGAGGAGGCGAAGGCCCCCGAGACCCGGGCGAGGCGGATCGGGCGGGTCGTCGACGGGCTTCGCGTGTCCTGAACCGCCTGACCCAGGTCGCCGACCACGATCAGTGCGGGAGCGCGCGGTGGGTCCTGGCGCGGACGGACGGCAGCGCCGGCCGGCCCCGCAACGCCGCGTCCGCGACGCGCAGGCGCCGGCGGATGCCCCATCCCGTGACCCGCACGAGCGACTCGCGCACGATCCCGCCGCTCATCTTCGACGTGCCGCGCACCCGCTCCGTGAAGGTGATCGGCACCTCGATGATCCGCAGTCCCGCCTGCAGGGCTCGCCAGACCAGATCGACCTGGAAGCAGTAGCCCTGACTGGCGACCGCGTGGAGGTCGACCCGGCGCAGCGCATCCGCGGAGAACACGCGGTAGCCGCCTGTGGCGTCCCGGATGTCGATGCCGAGTGCGACGCGCGTGTAGAGGTTCCCGCCGCGGCTCAGGGCCAGGCGGCGTCGCGGCCAGTTCTCGATGCGCCCGCCGGGGACCCAGCGCGACCCGAGCACGAGGTCGTGCCCAGGCAGCGCCTCGATGAGGCGCGGCAGCTCCTCCGGATGATGGGAACCGTCGGCATCCATCTCCACGAGGGCCCAGTAGCCGCGCGCCAGACCCCACGCGAAACCGGCGAGGTAGGCCCCGCCGAGCCCGTCCTTCACGGTGCGGTGCAGCACGCTCACCTCGGGGTGGCGCTCGGCGAGGCGGTCGGCGAGGGCCGCGGTGCCGTCCGGCGATCCGTCGTCGACGACGAGGATGTCGGTGTGCCGGTTCGCCGCGAGCACGCGGTCGACGATCGGCTCGAGGTTCTCGATCTCGTTGTAGGTCGGGATGATCACGAGGGTCTCGCGCATCGGGTGTCCCTTCGGGTGGGTCGGGGGCGGGTCA
>JACRGJ010000090.1 GCA_016212425.1 Micrococcales bacterium
CTGGTGTGGACGTTCATGGGGCTCCTCGGCTCGGCGTGGGGTGGACAGCGGCGGGCCGGAGGTGTAACGGCCCGGTCGGGAACGGCTCCACGCGGGTGAGCTCCGGCACCAGGAAGCGGGCGGCGAGAGCGCGGAAGCCGGCCTCGTCGGCACCGGTCGCCTCGAAGCGGTGCACGGGTCGGGCGGCGCTACGGCGCTCGAGACCGCGGGTCACGAGCACCCGGTACAGATCGGCGGCCGTCTCCTCCGCGCTGGACACGAGCGCCACCTCCGGACCCATGACGTAGCGGATCGCGCCGGCGAGCAACGGGTAGTGCGTGCAGCCGAGCACGAGGGTGTCGACCCCCTCGTCGCGCACCGGCGCGAGGTAGCGCTCCGCGACCGCGAGCAGCTCGTCACCCGTGGTGATGCCCGCCTCGACGAACTCCACGAAACGAGGACAGGCCGCCGTCACGAGACGCATCCCGGATGCCGCCGCGAAGGCATCCTCGTAGGCGCGCGAGGCGATCGTGCCAACGGTGCCGATGACCCCGACGCGGCCGTTGCGGGTCGTCCGGACGGCGGCGCGGACGGCCGGGTGCACCACCTCGATCACGGGGATGCCGGATGCGGCCTCGTAGCGCTCGCGCGCGTCCCGCAGCACCGCGGAGCTCGCCGTGTTGCACGCGATGACGAGCGCCTTCACGCCGTCCTCGACGAGACGGTCGAGCACCTCCAGCGCATAGGCCCGCACCTGGGCGATCGGCTTCGGGCCGTAGGGCGAGTGCGCGGTGTCGCCGACGTAGAGAACCTCCTCGTGCGGCAGCTGGTCGAGGATCGCCCTGGCCACGGTGAGTCCGCCGACCCCGGAGTCGAAGACCCCGATCGAGGCATCGGTGGCGGGGGCGGTCACGGGGATCGAGTGTACGAGGGGGCCGGCGCACCCCCGGATGCGGACCCGCCGGAACCCGACCGCGGGGCCGCCCCGTAGGCTCGGCGGGTGACGTCCGCCGGCGCCTCCAGCGCGCTCCTCACCGACCGCTACGAGTTGACGATGATCGACGCGGCGCTCCGCGACGGCCGCGCGCTCCGGCCGAGCGTGTTCGAGCTCTTCGCCCGGCGGCTGCCCTCCGGCCGGCGCTTCGGGGTGGTGGCCGGCACCGGTCGCTTCCTCGAGCTGCTCGAGGGATTTCGGTTCGCCGACTCCGAGCTCAGCTGGCTGCGCGACGCGGGCGTCGTGCATCCGGAGACGATCGACTGGCTCGCCTCCTACCGGTTCTCTGGGCGCATCCGCGGCTACCGGGAGGGCGAGCTGTACTTCCCCGGCTCCCCCATCCTCGTTCTCGACGGCACCTTCGCCGAGACCGTGGTGCTCGAGACCCTCGCGCTCAGCGTCTACAACTACGACTCCGCCGTCGCGAGCGCCGCCGCGCGCATGGTGGCCGCCGCGGAGGGACGCCCCCTCGCGGAGATGGGTTCGCGACGCACCGGCGAGCGCAGCGCGGTGGCCGCCGCCCGCGCCGCCTACCTCGCCGGTTTCGGCGCGACGAGCAACCTCGAGGCCGGACGCACCTGGGGCATCCCCACCATGGGCACGGCGGCGCACGCCTTCACCCTGCTCTACGACTCCGAGGAAGAGGCGTTCCGCGCCCAGGTGGAGGCGCTGGGCCCCGGCACCACCCTGCTCGTCGACACCTACGACATCCCCTCGGGCATCGAGACCGCCGTGCGGGTGGCGGGGCCGGGGCTCGGCGCGATCCGGATCGACTCAGGCGACCTCGCGCCGGCCGTCCGCGCCGCCCGCGCCCAGCTCGACGCGCTCGGCGCCACGGGCACCCGGATCACGGTCACGAACGACCTCGACGAGAACGCGATCGCCGCACTGCGGGGGGCGCCCGTCGACTCATTCGGCGTCGGCACCTCGCTGGTCACCGGATCTGGAGCGCCCGCCGCGGGCATGGTGTACAAGCTCGTGGCGCACACCGACGATCACGGCACCTGGCACCCCGTCGGCAAGACGAGCGAGAACAAAGTCACGGTCGGCGGTCGCAAGCAGCCGGTGCGCCTGCTGCGCGACGGCACCGCCACCGAGGAGGCGATCTACGTGCAGGACGCGCCCATCCCGGAGTCTGCGGAGGCGCGCCCGCTCCTGGTCGATCTGGTGTCGGATGGCATCCCGAGCCGCGCGGCGCTCGGCGCCGAGGGCGTCGCCGCCGCGCGCGAGCACCACGCGAGGGCGATCCGCGAGCTCCCCCTCGAGGCCTTCTCGCTCGCCCGCGGAGAGCCCGCCCTCCCCACCACCTACCGCTGACCACACGTTGTTCCCCCGGTGCGCCCCTCCCCCGGTGCGCCCCTCCCTTCTCCTTCTCCTTCTTTTCCCCAATTGGTTCACCTGAGTGGGCTTTGCCCGCCGTTTGCGCCATGTCACCGCGTGAGTGGGGGGATGCGGCGGGGGTCGAACGCCGCGGATGGCCGCCAGCCCCTGTTCATCAGCCTCCGCCCGGCCCGCGTCATCGTCTCGGCGGTGCGATCGAACAGCTGCACTGCGCCGATCCGCAGCAGGTCCCACTCGTCCGTGATCAGCGCGGCCCGGCCGAGGTCCGTCTGAAACTGCAGCCGGTCGCGATGGACATCCCCCTCGTACTCGAGCGCGACGAAGTACTCCGGCCACGCCACATCGAGCATCACCCACTGGCCGCCGAGAAGCACCCGATGATTCATCACCGGCTCGGGGAGGCCGGCGCTCACCGCGGCGACGCGGGTCAGCGTCTCGGGTCGGGAGAGCGCACCGACGCGCACCATGGGCAACGCCGCAGCCGTCGGGCGCCCGGCACATGTTGACGCGATTCGACGAGCGACGCGAGCTCGTCGATGGATGCGAGCGCGACATCCGCCCGGAACGGCGGGGTCACGATCGCGTCGGCGACCGCGACGAGGTCGATCACGCTCAGGGTCGTGCTCAGGGAAGCCCAGGTGTCGGCAGGCGACAGCACCGGGAGTCCGCCGACCGTCGAGACGATCACCCGCCGCGGGTCGTGACCGCGCCCGATCACGCCGCGAGCGCGGGGCGGCCGCAGCGGTAGGGGCCGCGACACCTCCACGAGCGAGGGCGCTCGGAACCGCGCCGGCAGCGGCAGTCCCCAGAGGACCGCGGCGGAGACTCCCGAGAACGCCGCGCCCGAGGGCATCCGGACCGCATAGGCGCGGCAGAGGTCGTGGTGATCCTGGATGCCGCCGTGCAGGACGCGTGTCCCGTGGAAGGGACGATCGAGCGCGGGAGAGCGCAGGACCTCGCGGCTGAGACCCTGGGCGAGCGCATCGCGGACGGAGAAGGCGTCGGTCATGGCGGCCATCGTGACCGGTCAGATGGCGCGAATGGGGCCGATCACCTCGTCATGTGAACCAATTGGGGAGAAGGCGGGCTGGGGAGGAGCAGGGGGCGACCGGCGGAGGTCCGGCTCGCTCGAGCGGGGAGGGACGGTCAGTTCTTCATCCGCTCGTAGATCGCCTTGCAGTCGGGGCAGACGGGGAACTTCTCCGGATCGCGTCCCGGCACCCACTTCTTGCCGCACAGGGCACGCACCGGCTTCCCGGTCATCGCCGACTGGAGGATCTTCTCCTTCTGTACGTAGTGCGCGAAGCGGTCGTGGTCGCCGTCCTCGGTCAGCTCGCCGTTCAGCAGCTGCTCGAGCTCTCGGTCGAGCACATCCGTCCCGCCCGCGGGCTGCGCAGGGTCGTTGGGGTCGCTCACGGCATCAGTTTCGCATGGCGAACTCGAGCAGCTCCGGCGCTCGGCGGTCGAAGACCCGGCCGCCGAGGGCGACACCGCCGACCAGCACCGCGGCTCCGACCCCGACCCCGAGCCCGAGGGCCGCCCACGCCCACGCGCCGCCGTGCATCAGCCAGAGCGCCGTCGCGACGATCGAGGGGGTCGCGACGAGCAGCACGGCGCCGACGCTGAGCGTCTGCGACGCACCTCCCGCACTCGAGGCGGTCTGCGGGGCGCTGAAGGCGCCGGAGCCGGGGGGCGCGACCGCGTAGGGGAAGCGCGCCGACACCGCGGCGCCGACACCGACCGCGCCGAGCAGCATCGCGGCGCAGAGCCCGAGCACGACCAGCACGACGCCGCGGCGCTCCACCGCGAGCGCGGTCAACGGCACGCCGATCGCGATCACCAGGATCCCGATCAGGAGCACCGGCACGGCTCGACCGATCCGATCCTGGATGCCGCGAAGCGGAGCGACCACGTGCGCCCAGATCGCGGTCGAGTCGTAGGCGGTGTCGTTGTGCGAGGCCGACCAGGCAAGCAGCAGGACCACGACGGGGAGGGGAACCAGCCCGATGACGTCGCCCGGGACGCCGCCGATGGAAGCCGCGGCGAACATGAGGACCGGGACGAAGGGAAGCGCGACGAGGGAGACGACGTACCGCGGGTCGGTGACCCAGTAGATCAGGCTCCTCGCCGCGATGGCGGCGACGGGCGACCCCTCCACGAGGCGGAATAGACCGAGGTGGTCGAGGCCGTTCCCCCTCCGCCGGGGACGTGCCCCGCGCAACTCGGTGCGCACGATCGCGTACTGCACGCCCGCCAGCGCGACGATGGCGATCACGCCGCCCAGCAGCACCGGCCCGGCCGCACCCTGCACCACCTCGAGGTGCGGCGCATCCCACAGGAGCCCGAGCCCCGTCCAGCGGAGGGCGTCGGCCACGGCGAGGAGACGGCCCGGAGCGGAATCGGGGTCGCCCAGCAGCGGCGACACGCACAGCACGACCACCGCCGCGAGCGCCGCCCACGCGATCGCCCGTCCGAGCGGACCCCGGGGAGCGCGCCACAGCCACGCCCCGACGACGGAGGACAGCCGCACCGTCTGCAGGCCGAGCACCATCAGCACCAGGGCCGTCAGCAGGGCGATCCCCCCGGCACCGACCACAGCCGTCCAGGCGCCGACGTACCCGACCAGCAGCACCAGGAGCAGCAGAGCCGGCAGCGACACCGCATCCGTGAGCGGCACCAGCACCGCCAGAAGCGGCGCCGAGAGTCCGTACCCAGCGAAGCCGCGCGCGTGCAGCGGCTCGTCGCGCACCACCGCGGCCGGCAGGAAGAGGCACACGGCACTGACGAGAGAGCCGATGACGACGGATGCCGCTCGCAGCCGCCACTCCGCCTCCCCGCCCAAGCCGACGAGCAGCTGTGTCGCGATGACGGCGGCGGCGATCAACACCGCACCCCCCACGGCCCGGCCGAGCGCAGGGAGGGGCCGTCGGAATCCGTTCGCCAGCACGACGAGCCGCAGGCGCAGCAGCTGGCCGAGCAGGGGTGCTGAGCGCTCAGTGCTCACGGATTCTCACCTCGGCGACGGCGTCAGTCGCCGTAGGAGTGCAGCCACTCCATGCCCTCGACGGCGCTACGGCCACCGGCGAGCTCGACGAAACGGTCCTCGAGAGTGACTCCCGAGAGCACCTCGGCGGTCGGGCCTGCGGCGAGGATCCGCCCCGCCACGATGATGGCGAGCGAATCGCAGGTGGACTCGATGAGCTCCATGCTGTGGCTGGAGAGCAGCACGGTGCCCCCGGCGTCCGTGAAACGCCGCAGCACGTGCAGGACGGAGGCCGCGGACACCGGATCGACGGATTCGAACGGCTCGTCGAGCACGAGCATGCGGGGGGCGTGGATGAGCGCGGCGGCGATGGCGATCTTCTTCGTCATGCCCACGGAGTAGTCCGACACGGGCCGCGCCAATGACGTGCTGAGGCCGAAGGCGACGGCGAGGTCCGTGGCGCGCCGACCGATCGTGGCGCGGTCCAGGCCGCGCAGGGATCCGGCGTAGTGCAGCAGCTGCGCGCCGGTCAGGCGGTCGAAGAGCCGGAGCCGGTCCGGCAGTACACCGAGCACGCGCTTGGCAGCGGTGGAGTCGCTGATCAGGTCGTGGCCGTAGACCGCGACGCTGCCCCGGTCGGGCCGGATCATGCCGGTCACCATCGACAGCGTCGTGGTCTTCCCGGCCCCGTTCGGGCCGACGATCCCGTAGAACGACCCGGCCGGGATGCGCAGGTCGATGCCGTCGACGGCGGTCACGGATCCATAGCGTTTCGTCAGTCCGGCCAGCTCGAGGGCCGCTTGGCCTGTGCGCACGGCGCGCGATCCCACGAGGTCGCCGAAGGCGGCATCCGCGGCCCGCTCGAGCTCCGGATGCGGGTCGGCGGTGAGCTGCGGAGCGGACATCGCCTCGGGATCGGCGTGCGCGGAGGCGGCGGCCCGGTCGATGCCGAGCTCGGCGAATGTCGGCGGCGCGGAGTCGGACGCGGTGCCCTTCGCGACGTCGAGGGGGGCGGCGGGTGTGGCGGCCTCCTCCGGCGCGGCGGGTGTGGCGGCCCCCTCCGGCGCGGCGGTCTCGACGGGGGCGGCGGTCCCCTCCGGCGCGGAAACCTCGAGCGGGGCGGCGGGTGCGGCGACCACCTCCGGGGCGGCCGAGCTGTCGGCCGCCGGGGTCCCCTCCGGCGCGACGGGCTCCCCGTCGGCGCTGGGGGGGGACGGCAGATCGACGAGAGCGTCCGCCGCGGTCGTCGGCTTCTCGGGCGGGACGGCGGCCTTCCGTCGGGTGCGGGCGGCGGAGCCCGTCGAGGCGCTGCGGCTGGAGGTGCTCCGGGGCGCGGCGGGACGCGCGCGGGCGGCACGGGGAGAGGCGGTGGTAGATGCCGCGGCAGCAGCGATGCTGGGCCTGCGCGGTCGAGGGGAGGGACGGCGAGGCGGGGTCTTCCGAGCCTCGACGGGCGACGGGGATGCGCCCTCCGGCGTGCTCGGCGCGTCCTCGTCCCCGGCGCTCTGCACGGCGTCCCCCGGGTCCACCCGTCGAGGCTATCAACGCGATCGCACCTGGGAGGTCCGCCCGAGGACGGATCTCTCCGGGTTGGCCCTGAGCGCGCGGCGAGGGATAACGGGGCGGTCACGTTTGGATCGCAGAAGGCTGAATGAGTGGTCAACATCCCCGCGCCGTCGTTACCCTGGTGCAAGCACACCGACGTGTCGTCGTGTGATCGCGTGGGTGAACGACGGGAAGACAGCAGACGACGCAGGTTCCTCTCTCTTGCTGGCACTGCATCCCGCGCCGGCACCCCGGAGACCCCGGCCCCCGGGAAGATACCTGGTAGGCACGTCGGCGACACCCCTATACGAGGAGCATGTGACCATGAGCCCGCAGATCGTCATCCTGGCCGCCGGAATGGGAAGCCGCCTGGGGCGGAGCCTTCCGAAGCCGCTGACCGAGTTGAGCGACGGCCGGACCATCATGCAGCAGCAGTTCGACAACATCCGCGCCGCGTTCGGCGCGAAGGCGAAGGTCACCATCGTCGTCGGCTACAAGATGGAATACATCGTCGAGGCGTTCCCGCAGGCCTCCTTCGTCTACAACGAGGCCTACGACCAGACGAACACCTCGAAGAGCCTCCTCCGCGCGCTCAAGGCGACCAGGGACGGCGGGGTGCTCTGGATGAACGGCGACGTCGTCTTCGACCCGACGGCGCTGATGCGTGCCGCGGAACTGATCGAGACCGACCGCAGCTTCGTCAGCGTCAACACCGCCAAGGTGTCGGACGAGGAGGTCAAGTACACGGTCGACGCGGAGGGCTTCATCCAGGAGCTGTCGAAGACCGTCGTCGGCGGCCTCGGCGAAGCGGTCGGCATCAACTACGTCGCCAGCGGCGACAAGGCGGCCCTGGTCCACCACCTCGGCAAGGTCGGGAACCAGGACTACTTCGAGCGCGGCCTCGAGCTGGCGATCCAGACCGAGGGGATGCGGGTCGAGCCGATGGACATCTCCGACCTCTACGCGGTCGAGATCGACTTCGCCGAGGACCTCGAGCGCGCCAACCACCTCTTCGCCTGACCCGCAGCACCCCCGGCGTCCGGGGCACCGACGTCCGCGCCGGGTAGCCTGCAGGAATGAGCGCCACCGCGGACCTGTCGCGCGTGCCGCGCTCTCCCCGCTCCCGCGTCGATGAGCGCTGGAGTCCGGCGCAGCGGTACCGCCGCTCCCTGTGGCTGCTGACCACCCGCGATCTCAAGGTGCGCTATTCCACCTCCGCACTGGGCTGGCTCTGGTCGGTGCTCGACCCGCTCCTGATGGCGGCGATCTACTGGTTCGTCTTCACCCAGGTCTTCCAGCGCGGCTCGGTCGGAGACCGGCCCTACATCGTCTTCCTCCTCCTCGGCCTCCTGCCGTGGACATGGTTCTCGGCAGCGATCTCGGATTGCACCAAGGCGTTCACCCGCGACGCCAAGCTCATCCGCTCGACGACCATCCCCCGCTCGATCTGGGTCGCCCGGATCGTGCTGTCGAAGGGCATCGAGTTCCTGTTCTCGATCCCGGTGCTGGCCGTGTTCGTCATCGGCACCCAGTTCGCCGCGACGACGGATGAGCGAGCGCAGGTGCACTGGGAGCTGGCGCTCTGGCCGCTGGCCATCCTGCTGCAGGCGGCGCTGACGTTCGGGATCGGGATGATCGTCGCACCGCTCGTGGTCTTCTTCCGCGACCTCGAGCGGGCGGTGCGCTTGATCCTGCGTCTGGCGTTCTACGCCTCGCCGATCATCTTCAGCCTCGGCGACCTCGGCCGCATCCATCCGCTCGTCCAGAGCATCGCGGCATTCAACCCCTTCGCCGGAGTCATCACCCTTTACCGCTCCGCGTTCTTCCCCGCGGAGCTGGACTGGTTCGCCGTGCTCATGAGCGCTGTCCTCTCGGTCGTGCTGGTCGCGGTCGGCCTCCTGGTCTTCCGGCGCACGGTGCCGGCCGTGCTCAAGGAGATCTAGTGACGGCCGTGGATGCTACGCGCGAGGCCGCTGTGGACGCTCAGCCCGTCGCCATCGCGGTGCGGGATCTTGGCATCCGGTTCAAGCGCAACCGAACATCGAGGCGCAGCTTCAAAGACCTTTTCTCCGGGCGTGCGCGCCGTGCGCGGCCGGGCGAGTTCTGGGCCTTGCAAGGCCTGTCCTTCGACGTGCGAGCCGGGGAGGCCATCGGGGTCGTCGGGCGCAACGGGCAGGGCAAGTCGACGCTGCTGAAGCTCGTGGCGCAGGTGATGCTGCCCGATGAGGGCTCGGTCGAGGTGCGTGGCGGTGTGGCGCCGCTGATCGAGATCACGGGCGGCTTCGTCGGCGACCTGACCGTGCGCGACAACGTGTACCTCACCGCCGGACTGCACGGGATGACGAAGGCGAGGATCGACGAGGCCTTCGAGCAGATCATCGACTTCGCCGAGATCGGCGACTTCGTCGACACCCCCTATAAGCACCTCTCCAGCGGGATGAAGGTGCGCATCGCCTTCGCGGTGATCGCACGCCTGGAGGAGCCGATCATGCTGGTCGATGAGGTGCTGGCGGTCGGCGACAAGGCCTTCAAGGAGAAGTGCTACGCCCGCATCGACGAGATGCTCGCCGAGGGGCGCACGCTCTTCTTCGTCTCGCACAGCGAGAAGGACCTGCTGCGCTTCTGCACACGCGGTCTCTACCTCGACAAGGGCGGGCTGGTCCTCGATGCCCCGATCCGCGAGGTGGTCGACCGCTACAACGCCGACTACCCGGTAGCGCGGAAGACTCCCCCGAAGGCGACCTGAGCGATCCGGCTCACGCTCGGTCTCGGCGGCTAGCGTCGGATGATGGCCAAGCCGGATCCCCTCGCCCACGCCCGCAGGGGCGACCTTTCGCCCGCCATCACCCGGGGTGTCGACCGGGTGCTGGGCGTGCAGCGGCCGGCGGTGATCGCGCACATCCGCTCGATCCGGAACGGGAAGCCCGACGCGACACCCGCGGAGGTGATCGCCATCCTGGAACGGCGCTACCTCGCCGCTGTCACGGCGGGCGGCGCCGCCGTCGGAGCCAGCGCCGTCATCCCGGGGGTCGGGATCGGGGTGTCGATGGCACTGTCGGGCGTCGAGACCGCCGGGTTCCTGGAGGCGAGCGCGCTGTTCGCCCAGTCGATCGCGGAACTGCACGGCATCGCCGTCGACGATCCGGTCCGCGCCCGCACCCTGGTGATGACGATGATGCTCGGCTCCGGAGGGGCGGACCTGATCGCCCAGTTCGCCTCGCAGGCCTCCGGAGGCGTGGGCCGCCCGGCGTTCTGGGGCGAGCTCGTGACCTCGACCCTCCCCTTCGGCATCGTCAACCAGCTCTCGGATCGGGTGCGCGACGCCTTCGTGCGCCGGTTCGCCGCGGCGGCCGGTGCCGGCGCCCTCGGCCGCGCGATCCCCTTCGGTGTGGGGGCGGTCATCGGCGGTGCCGGCAATCACGTCCTCGGGCGCAGGGTCGTGCAGTCCTCGCGAGAGGCGTTCGGCGCTCCGCCTTCCGCCTTCCCCGAGTCGGTGGCGCTGATCATCTCGGCGCCGGGGCCGGCGCGCATGCGGGCGCCGCGGGAGCCGGAACGGCGTCCGCGGCTCCCCCGCCCGCTGGCGCGCCGGATGCACGAGCCCGACGAGCGGGTGAAGCGGATGCTGGCCCGCGGCGCCCCCGCCGCGCCGGACCGCGACCCGGACGCCTCGGAGCCGGATCGTTCTCGCGCAGACTGAGCGGCGCGCCGGCGGCCTGCCATCGTGGCCGGTGTGGCGCCCGATCAAACCCCCCGGCTCCGCTGCTTCATGGCCGGTGGTACCCGACCGCTCTCGGGCACTGCCCTCAGGCGTCGTCGGGCAGCCCGTCCGGATCGCCGTCCTCCTCGCGCGAGCCGTCCTCCACGGGGAGGGCCTCGTCGTCGGGATGGAGACGCGCCATCCGCTCCCATTCGTCGATGAGGAATCCGATCGCCGCGTGGAACCGCTGCGTCGCGGCGCCGGGTGTCGTGTCGCCGAAGTGGTGGTGCGACCAGTACGCGAGGGACTCCCGAGCCGCCGGGTCCTCGAGCAGGCTGTCCGCGCGCTCGAGCACGCGCCCCGCATCCGCCACCGTGAGCCAGTCGGCCGCCCCGAGGAACCCGCTCTCGTCGATGTCGGCCTCCGCCGCCGCCGGGCGGGTGACGAGCAGGGGCTTGCCCGTCGCGAGACGGTCGTAGACCATCGCCGAGATGTCGGCGACCGCGATGTCGGCGGCCGCCAGCTGCCAGCCGAGCTCCGGTCCGTCGTCGTAGACGTGGTGCGCCGCCGGGTCGGAGCGGTTCGCCGCCGCGATCGACGCGATGATCCGCGCGTTGGCCGCCCCGAACTCCGGATCGACCACCCCGGAGCGCGGGTGCGGCCGGTAGACGAGCCGGTGCCGCGGCGACGCGAGCACCGCCGCGACGAGCGCCTCCCCGTGGGTCGCCGCAGAACCGTACGCGGCCGCGGGACGATCCCCCTCCCAGGTGGGTGCGTAGAGAACGACGAGGCGATCATCCTCGGGATAAGGCAGGTCGCCGGCGAAATGATCGGCCTGGGGACGACCGATCTCGAGCGTGCGGTGGGCGACGTCGTAGTCCCACAGCCGGCGCCCCAGCCGGTCGCGGGCCGCCTGCCCCGCCACCAGGGCGTAGTCGTACGCCTTGAACTGGTTCGTCGTCATGTACATCTTGTCCGACTCGCCGTGGTTGATGAACACGTGCCACATCCGGCCATACCGGAACATCTGGAAGTTCTTCGTGTTCTGGTTCACGTAGAGCACGATCTTCGGCCGCTGCTCGACCACGAACCGCTCCAGTTCGACGATGGAGCGAAGGTAGAGGGTCGGCAGCCCCGACTCGTCGTTCACCGTCAGCGCCGTGCGCGGACTCCGGCATACCAGGGCGACCGGATGCTCCCCCGCCAGTCTCCTGAGCGGGCCGTACCACTGCCGGATCTGGTAGAGGTTCACCCGGGTATCGGCGAAGTAGACGGCCACCTCGACGGTGTTGGGGACCGGGCGGGCGAACTCCCCGGACCGCCGGGCGACCTCGCGCCGCGCCGATCGGGCTCTGACGAGATTCGTGATGACCCGCCGCGCCGCTCCGAGGTCCGCGACCAATCCCATGGAGTCCATCCAAGCATCCGGGCCTGAGCGGCCCCGGGCGCGGGTCGCAATCCGGGAGGGACACGGCGGCAGCGCATGACAAGATCGACCTGCGGGCCGCGTCGGCCCGTCGAGGATCGGACGATCGGAGCGGACTCCGCCCATGGCGAGGTTCACCTTCGGCTCCGGCAACGCTCGCAAGCTGCTCCGTCTCCCGCTTTATGCGCTCGGCGCTCTGACGACCCTCATCGTCCCCCGAGACCGAGGGCTGTGGGTCGCCGGGTCCGGCATCGGGATCGGGGAGGGCGCCGTCCCGCTGGTCGAGACAGCGCGCCGTCTGCTGGGCGGTGAGCAGGGCGAGGGCATCCGGGTCGTCTGGCTCGCCCGCGACGACCGCGAACTCGCCGCCGCCAGGGAGCGCGGGTGGGAGGCCGCGCCGCGGGACGGCTGGCGGGGATTCCGGCTCACGATCCGCGCGCGGGTGGCGATCATCACGCACGGCTTCGGCGACGTCAATCGCTACGCGGTGCGCGGGGCCACGGTCGTGCAGCTCTGGCACGGCATCCCGCTGAAGCGCCTGCACCTGGACACCCCCGCGGCGCTTCGCGTCTCCTTCCTGCCCGACCATCGGCTGGTTCGGCGTCTCATGTCCGCCGCCTACCGGCGCTCGAGCAGGATGATCTCCCTCTTCCCGGTGTCCAGCGCGCTCGCCGGCGACCGCATCCGCTCCGCGTTCGGCCTCCGGCCGGAGCAGATCGCGATCACGGGCGACCCGCGCGACGACCTGCTGCTCGCCGGCTCCGCCGAGCAGCGGCGTGCGCGGGCTCGCGAACTGCTCCGGATGACGGTCGGCGAGCTCCCGTCGGGTCGCGTGGTGCTCTACGCGCCGACATGGCGCGACGGGGCGCCCGACCCCGCGGTCCCCACCGCCGCGGACTGGCGGACCATCGGCGGCTGGCTCGCCGAGTCCGACACGACCCTCCTGCTGCGCACCCACCCGCTCGGCGCCGGCGGCTACGAGGAGGGGCCGGCGACCTCGGAGCGGATCCGGATGCTCGGCAGCGACCTGCTCACGGACGTCACCGGCATCCTCCCCGCAGTGGACGACCTCGTCACCGACTACTCCTCGATCGTCTACGACTTCGCCCTCACCGGGGGCCGCAGCGTCTTCCTCGCCCCCGACCTCGAGCAGTACGCGAAGAGCCGGGGCCTGTACGAGTCGTACCGCGACTTCAGCGGCGGTCGCCACGTCACCACCTGGCCCGAGGTGCTGCTGTGGCTGGACGAGGATCCTGCGCTGTCGGCACCGCACACGGCATGGCTGGTGGGCGAGCACATGGACCGCCTGGACGGACGGGCGACGGAGCGCGTGCTCGCCGAGACGCTACGGCGCGCCGGGTACCCCGGGGACACGATCTCCTCCAAGCTGCTGCCCGCGGCGGAATCCCCGACGGTCGCGCGCCCCGTGCTCGTGGATGCCGTCTTCGTCGAGGGCGACCGACCGCGGCTCGAGCTGCGGATCCGTCTCCGCGATGGGCTGCCGACTCCCGACGGCATCCGGCTGCAGGGCGCGCGCGGTCGCGTCGAGCAGACCCTCGTACGGGAGCGGGGGACCGGCGACCTGCGCGCGTCGCTCCCCCTCCTCGGTCGACGCTGGGGTCACGACCGGCTCGCGCTGCCCTCCGGTCGGTACCGGCTGCTGCTGTTGACCGCGGGCGCCGAGCCGAGTGGTCGCATCGACCCTCCTCCGTCCTCGGCGGAGCACGAAGGGCGACCCGGCGCGGTTCTGGCGCACCCGCTGCTGCGCGCGGAGTTCCGCTCCGAGGCCGGCGGCGCGACGGTGAACATCGGGCCGCCGCTGCGCGACGACGAGCGCGGCCCGACATCCCAGCGACGGCAGCGCGAGCGCTACGAACGCGCGGTCTTCCCCACCCGGGACGCCGTCTTCTTCGAGAGCTTCTACGGGCGCAGCGCCTCCGACAACCCCGCGGGCATCGATCGGGCGCTGGCACGCCTGCGACCCGACCTCACCCGCTACTGGAGCGTCATCGACGCCTCGGTGCCCGTGCCGGTGGGGGCCGTGCGGATCATCGAGGGCAGCCGCGAGTGGTGGGATGCGCGCGGCGGTGCCCGGCTGCTCGTCGTCAACGACTGGCTGCGCGCACGGTGGCGACGCCGTCCGCATCAGCGGGTGCTGCAGACCTGGCACGGCACGATGATCAAGCGCCTGGCCATCGACCGTCCCGGAGTCGGGGTGCGCACCCGCGTCGCCGTGCTCCGGGAGCGCAACCGCTGGGACATGCTGCTCGCCCAGAACAGCTACGCCGCCGATGTATTCCGCTCCGCGTATGCCTTCCGCAGGCCGATCTGGCTGGAGGGCTATCCGCGCAACGACGTCCTCGTGGAGGGCGCCGCCGCACCCATCCGGGCTCGTCTCGGCATCCCCGCCGGCGCGCGCGTGGTGCTTTACGCTCCCACCTGGCGCGACGACCGCACCGAGATGGTCGACTACCTCGACCTCGAGAGCTTCGCCGACGACCTCCCGCCCGGCGACGTCCTCCTCGTCCGAGGGCACTCCCGGACCCTGCCCTTCGGCCGCGACCTCGAGGGCTCGCGCCTGCTCGATGTGACGGGGTATCCCGACATGGCCGAACTGCTGGTCGTCGCGGATGTGCTCGTCACCGACTACTCGTCCGTCATGTTCGACTTCGCCTCCACCGAGCGGCCGATGGTCTTCTACACCCCCGATCTGGAGCACTACAGCGCCGAGCTGCGCGGGTTCTACTTCGACCTCATCGCCGAGGCGCCCGGACCGGTGGTCGAGACGCGCGAGGCGCTGCTGGAGGTGCTCGCAACCCTCGAGCTCCGCTCCAGCGTGTTCGAGGGGGCGCGCATCGCGTGGCGGGAGCGCTTCGCCCCGCACGACGACGGCCACGCCGGAGAGCGCGTCGTCCGCCGCCTCATCGACGAGGGCTACCTGTAGGAAGTCAGGATTCGGTGCGCGACGTGTCTACCGAGTCGCGTGCGCCGCGGACGACGCCCACGGCGAAGCCGAGAGCCCAGCTGAAGTGCATGGTGCCGAGCGCGCGCGCGAAGCGCATCCGGTCGCCCAACGGACCCGCGCGTCCCGACCCGGTGAACACCGCCGCCGCCAGCAGGCCGACATAGAGCAGCGGACCGAGGTAGACCACGGCCAGCGCCCCGCCCCACCAGCCGCGCAGCGCCCCGGTGGCGTGCAGCGGAAGGAGCACGAGCGACAGGAGCACGGAGAGCAGGAGCAGCGGGGGCGCGAAGAATCGCAGCGGATTGCGGCCGCCGAGCCGGCGCACGAGCTCGCCTCGCCAGATCCCCGTGGAGTAGAACTGCCGGGCGAGTGCACCCCAGGAGCTGCGCGGCCAGTAGCGCACGACGAGCGCCGGGTCGAGCCAGACGAGGTACCCGGCACCCCGGAGCCGGTGATTGAGCTCCCAGTCCTCCCCCCGGCGCAGGGTCTCGTCGTAGCCGCCGACCGCGGCGATCGCAACCGCGCGCATGACGCCGAGGTAGGCCGACTCCGCCGGGCCCTCCTGGATGTCCTCGCCGCCGTGATAGGCGCCGCCGCCGAGTCCGTAGCGGCTGTTGTACGCGCGCGCCACCGCGGCCTGCACCCCGGGCCGGCCCGTCGCGCGCATCACCCCGCCGAGACTGGCCGCCCCGGTGCGGCGCAGCGCGGCGATCGCGCGGGCCGTGTAGCCCTCGCCGAGTTCGCTGTGCGCGTCGACCCGCACGATCACCGGGTGCCGGGTCGCGGCGATGGCGAGATTGAGGCCGATCGGGATGTCGGTGCCGGGGTTGCGGACCACGAGGATGGCGTCGTCGTCCGCGGCGATTCGCTCGGCGATCGCATCCGTCCCGTCGGTGGACGGCCCGAGTGCCAGCACGATCTCCCGCTCGCCCGGGTAGGACTGCGCGCGGATGCTGTCGATGGCGGCCTGGAGGTAGGGCGCCTCGTTGAGAACCGGCATCACGTAGGACACGCCCGGCGAGTTCGGGAGCTCGGGCAGGTTCGGCGCCGCGGCATCCGCCGCCGGACCCTCGCCGCTGGTCACCGCATCCGGGTCGGTCGCCATCGCCCCTCCCGATGCTCGTGCGGGGTGTCCGAGCCTATCAGCGCCATCGGCGCGGTCTCCCGACACGGAGGCGCGGATGCGGCAGCGCCTCGGATGGCACCGGATGGATGGCGGGTCGTGGCGCCGGGCCGGACGAGACGGGTGCGTGGCTGGCCCGGGTGCGACCCGGGACGAGGAAGGGGCGGAGGGTCTCCCCTCCGCCCCGACGTGCGCGGCTCTCCCTTTCCGCGCCCCTCCCTCGGCTCGCCGTCAGGCGGCGAACCGGAGCTCAGCTCTGCAGCGTCCCGAGCGTCACCTGGACGGTCTGAGCGCGACCGTCGCGGACGAAGGTGAGCTTGGCCGTGTCGCCCCCGGCGAGCGCCCGGACCTGGGCGGTGAGGTCCACCGCCCCGGTGATCGGCTTCCCGTCGAACTGCGTCACCACGTCGCCCTTGGCGAGCCCGGCCTTCGCGGCCGCGCCCCCCGAGACCGGAGCCTCGGCGATCACGGCGCCGAGCGTCGAGCTGTCCTTCGCGGTGGCATCCGTGACCGATGCGCCGAGCAGGCCGTGGCTCGCCTTGCCATCCTTGACCAGCTGGTCGGCGACGCGCTTGGCGACGTCCGACGGGATGGCGAATCCCACCCCGATCGAGCCGGCCTGACCGCCGCTGGAGCCCGAGCCGGTTCCGGCGATCGCGACATTGATGCCGATCAGCCTGCCGTCGCTGTCGACCAGCGCACCGCCCGAGTTACCGGGATTGATCGCAGCGTCGGTCTGGATGACCGGGATCTTGATGGTCGAGGCCGCCTGCTGGCTCGGGCCACTGTTCTGGCCGTTCTGGCCGTTCTGCCCGAAGTTCCAGAAGTCGAAGGGCCCGTTCTGACCGTTCCCGCCGTTGCCACCGCTGCCGCCGTCGCCACTGGTGCCGCCCTCCGGTGCCGCCGACGAGGCGATCTCGATACTGCGGTTGAGCGCACTGACGATGCCATCCGTCACGGTGTTGGACAGGCCGAGGGGGGCTCCGATGGCCACCACCTGATCGCCCACGTTGAGGTTGTTCGAGTCGGCGAACCGGATCGGGGTGAAGTCCTGTGCGTTCTTCACCTTGATCACCGCGAGGTCGAGCGTGGGGTCGGTCCCGACGATGCTGGCGCTGTAGAGGTTGCCCGTCGCGTCGGTCACCTCCAGAGTGGGATTGGCCGCCTGGCCGTCCTCAGTCACCACGTGCGTGTTGGTGAGCACGTAGCCGTCCTCGCTGAGGATGACGCCGGACCCCGTGCCGGCGGCGTTCGAGGAGGTGACATTGATGGTCACGACGGAGGGGGATGCCTTCGCGGCGATCGCGGTGGTGGGCGTCACACTCGTGCTGTCGTTGACGGTGATCGTGGCGGGCTTGGCCGATCCGGCGGTCTGCGTGCCGACGATCGAGCTCATCGAGACGGCGGCGATACCCCCACCTGCCGCCCCGCCGAGCACGGCACCAACCGCGAGCGCGACGACGACGGGCACGGCGATCGAGCGCCGCTTCGCGGTCGTGGTCGCGGCGGGTGGGTACTCGACCGGAGTGGACGCCGTCGCGGCGGGTGGGTACTCGACCGGAGTGGCCGCCGTCGCGGCCGCGGGGTCCGCAGGAGCTGGTGCGGGCGCGGAGGGCGCGGATGCCGTCGCGGCAGCGGGCGGTGCCGACTCCGGTGGGACCACCTCCGCGGGGGTGGGGTCGTGGGCCTCATCGGGGTTCCGCGTCTGATCGGACATGTTCGGGACGCTCCTTTCGCGCCCTGTCAGCATCCCCACCCAACCTGGGCGTTTGTTCCGCCATCAATGGGAGCGGTGCATGCCGTTCCTATGAACCTCCTATGCCCGGCTCGACCCGGAATCGGCGCAGCCGGAGCGAGGGGTTGCGGTCGCGGACAGCATCGAGGCGCTGCCGCGAGGCCCACGCCACGGCGACGCCGGTCTGCTCCCCGAGCCCGGCGAGCTCGACGCCCATCGGATCGACGATCGCGCTGCGTCCTGCTCCGATCGGCGGAGCGTGGTCGGGCGCGGCGACGTAGACGGTGTTCTCGATCGCGCGCGCGGCGACCAGCGTGCGCCAGTGGTGCTCTTTCAGGGGCCCCCGCACCCACTCGCTCGGAATCAGCACCAGCTCGGCACCGGCGTCGACCAGGCGACGGGTGACCTCGGGGAACCGGAGGTCGTAACAGGTCTGGATCCCGACCCGGATGCCGTCGAGGTCGAACACGACCGGCTCGGTGATCGGGCCGGGCTCGATCCACTCGCTCTCCCGCTCCCCGAAGGCGTCGTAGAGGTGGAGCTTGCGGTACGCGGCGATGAGACGCCCATCGGGGGTGACCGCGACCACGGTGTTGGAGAAGCGGTCGGTGCGCGCCGCGAGCCGCTCGCTCATGCCCGCGACGAGCGTCGCGCCGAGGTCGCCCGCCAGGGCCCCGAGCTCGGAGACGAAGGGCCCGTCCAGGGGCTGCGCGGCCGCGACCCAGCGCGGATCGAAGGCCCCGCCGAAGTACATCGAGTACTCGGGGAAGACGATGAGCCGCGCGCCGCGATCCGCGGCCCGGCGCGCCAGCTCGCGCATCCGCTCGAGATTCGCCCTGACGTCGTCACCCGGAGCGAACTGCACGACCGCGACCCCGAGCTCGGGGGCGCCCGACTCGGAAACCGATCCCTGCACGACCCGAGCCTACGGCGGGCGGACACGCCGTCCGCGGGCCCGGTGCGCACCGGATCGTGTATCAATGGTCCCGGGGGTACGAGAAAGCCTCCGCATGCCCGAACCCGGTCCCGCCGACCTCGCTGCCGCCCCCGACTTCCCCACTTTCGCTCTCACGCTGAGCGACCCGCTCGCGCGCGCAGCGATCGGCGTGCACATCTCCGACGAGGACGCCGCTCTGCTGGCCCGCCGGAGCTCGTGGGCGCTCACCTTCTACCGCCAGTGGCGAGGCGAGGAGGTGGCGTCCGAGCGCGGCGCGCCGATCGCCCTCCCTCGAGCCCTCGTACTCCCCCGAGGCGCCGGCCTCCCTCAGGCTCCGGTGGCCACCACCGCGCCGACCCGAGTGGTCCTCCCTGTCGAGCCGGGACGTGCGCCGACTCGGAGCGCGGGGCCTCGGTCCCGGCCGTTGCGCGTCGCCGCGATCACCCTGGCGGTGGGTACGACCCTGGCGGCGGGACTGGTGGGCGCCGGTATCGCCCAGGCGGGAGCGACGGCCTCCTCGTCGTCGGCGGTCCCGGGCGGCCCCGCCGATCCCTTTCCCCCGGGGCTGGCCGGACCGGATGCCCCGGCAGGTTCGGACGCACCCGCGTCGGCTCCGGGATCGCCTCCGACACCGAGCGGCCGGGAGGCCCGCCTCGGCGCCGACCTGGCGGCGGCACTGGATCTCGACAAACGCACCGCGGCCCTGCCCTCGGTGAGCGGAGTGGTGCAGAAGCAGCTCGTGTACGTCGCCGACCTCGCCTGCCTCCAGGGCTATGACGAGACCCTGTCGTCCCGGGTCGCCCAGGCCGTGTCGGGCCAGCCGGACCTGGACGAGGCCGCGGGAGCCGGGGTGGCGGACGCGATCGCCCGATACTGCGCATCCGCTCCCGCGAACGGCTGACCGCCGACGCTCGCCGGCGCCACGGAGGCAACAAAAAGGAGGGCGTCCCGGCCGGGACGCCCTCCTCGAGTGGTTGCGGGGACAGGATTTGAACCTGCGACCTCTGGGTTATGAGCCCAGCGAGCTACCGAACTGCTCCACCCCGCGGCACGAGGGTCGAGACTAGCACGGTCGCCTGGACCCCGCCGAATCGTCGGCGGCAGCCCGGGAATCCGGCCTACCCCTGCGCGGCGATGGCCCGCTCGATCGCGTCCTGCATCTCCTGGTCGGCCTGGGCGGCGGCGACGAGGTCGTTGTCGGCGTAGGCCTGCTGCCGCTTCGCCAGTGCCGCCTGGTAGGCCGCCAGCGCGCTCTGCAACTGGGCGTTGGGCGTGGACCCCGCACCGGATCCGCTCCCGCCGGATCCGCTCCCGCCGCCACCGGTGCCGGTGCCGGTGCCGGTGCCGGTGCCGGTGCCTGTGCCGGGCGTGCCGTCACCGGGCGAGTTCGCCCCGCTGTCGCCGGCCGACGCACCGGAGTTGCCGCCAAACAGCTGATCGAGCGCCTCGTCGAGCGTGGGCTTGAAGGCGATCTGGTCGCCGAAGCTCACGAGCACATACTGCAGCAGCGGATAGGAGGTGTCCCCCGTCGATTGCACGTAGACGGGCTGCACGTTGAGCAGGCCACCGCCGACCGGCACCGTGAGCAGGTTCCCGCGCACGATCTGGGAGTCACCGCGCTTCAGGATGTTCAGCACCTGCGAGACGTCGGTGTCCGAATTGAAGGCGTTCTGCACCTGCCCCGGGCCGGGCACGGTGGCGTCCTTCGGCAGGGTCAGCAGCGTCAGCTGACCGTAGTTCGCTCCCGCGTCGGAGTTCGCCGTCAGGTATCCCTTGAGGATGTTCCGCTCCTGGCCCTGCTGAGACGTGTCCGGGATGTAGGTCGAATACAGCGTGAACGCCGGCTTCGCCGTGCCCGGCGTCTGCATCGTCAGGTAGTAGGGCGGCTGGGTGGTCTTCGTCGCGCCTGTCACGGTCGGATCGCTCGGGGTCACCCACTTGTCGTCGCCGGAGTAGAACGTGCCGGTGTTGGTGACGTGGTAGGGCCCGAGGATCTCGCGCTGCATCTTGAACAGATCCGCGGGATACCGCACATGCTTGAGCAGCCCCGCGCTTATCGCGCTCTTGGGCTTGACCGTGCCGGGGAACACCTTCATCCAGGTCTTCAGGATCGGGTCCTTCGCGTCCCACTGGTAGAGCGAGACCTTGCCGGTGTAGGCGTCGACCGTCGCCTTCACCGAGTTGCGGATGTAGTTGACGTCGTCGACGGCGTAGGGCGGCTTCGGGGTGTCGGTGTCGGCGATGGCGTTCGAGAGCTGCCCGATCTGCGAGTACGGGTAGTCGGCGGTCGTCGTGTAGGCGTCGACGATCCACTGTATGCGGCCATCCACGATCGCCGGGTAGGCGTTCGAGTCGGGGGTGAGGTAGGGCGCGACCTGCTTCACCCTGTCGATCGGGTCGCGGTTGTAGAGGATCTGCGACCCCGACCCGATGTCCTGGCTGAGCAGGACCTCCTGCGACTGGAACTTGATCGCGTAGACGAGCCGGTTGAAGAGATTGTCGAGCTTCGGGCCCCCATCGGCACCGTAGGTCGTCTTGCGTGCCCCCGCGTCATCCCGTGCGCTGCCGGAGGGGTAATCGATCTCGACCGACTTGCCGCCCACCTTCGATCCGACGATGGAGTAGCGCGGGGAGTTCTCGCCGAAGTAGACCCGTGGCTCGTAGCGGCCCAGCTTGCCGGTGTAGGGGATGTCGGACTCGAGGAAGATCGGCTGACCCTTGTCGTCGCGCCGATTGCCGTAGGCGGCGACCACCCCGTAGCCGTGGGTGTAGACGAGGGTGTTGTTGTACCAGGTGCGAGAGCTCTGCCCCTGCTGGTTCAGCTCGCGGACGGCGATCACCGTGTCGGTGGTCCGCCCGTCCACGGTGTACCGGTCCACGTCAAGGCGATCCTGGAACCCGTAGTACTGCACCTGCTGCTGCAGCTGGGCGAACGTCTTGGAGATCTTCGACGGGTCGAGGATGCGCAGATTCGCGGTGGTCTGGGCATCCGCTCGCAGCGCTCCGGGCTCGGCCGTCGTGGTGGCGTCGTACGGGACGACCTTGACGTCGTCGACGCCGTAGGCGGCGCGCGTCGCCGTGATGTTGCGCTGGATGTAGGTGGACTCGAGGGTCTGCTCGCTCGGCTTGACCGAGAGCTGCTGGACGATCGAGGGGTAGATCGTGCCCACGATGAGGCTCGCGACGATGAGCAGCGCCGTGCCGATGAGCGGGAAGCGCCAGCGGCCGATCACCGCGGTCACGATGAAGAGGATCGCCACGACCGCGGCGATGCCCGAGAGGATCGCCCGACCGGGGATCACCGCGTAGACATCGCTGTAGGTGGCACCCGTCACCAGGCCCGAGATGCCGTTGGCATCCGTGACCGTCGAGTACTGGTCGAGCCAGATGCTGATCGACTGCAGCACCAGGAAGAGCGCGGCCGTGACGGCGATCTGCACGCGCGCGGGACGGGTGATGCGCACCTCGCGCCCCGCGACGCGGATGCCGCCGTACAGGTAGGCGGTGGCGATCGTGGCGATGAACACGACGACGAGCACCGCCGACGCGTAGCCGAGGACGCCGTGGTAGAAGGGCAGTTCCCAGATGTAGAACGAGTTGTCCAGGCCGAACTGCGGGTCCTTCACGCCGAAGGGCGTGCGGTTGAAGAACTGGAGCACCGTCTGCCAGCGCATCGCGGTGGAGACCCCCATGAACAGGCCGAGGACCACGGGGATGCCCCACATCGACAACCGGCGCAGCGGCTCGATGACCTGCTGGTAGCGGTCGAGCTGCGAGCTCAGCTTCGCGTAGACGGGACGGGCCCGGAAGGCGACCTGGACGGCGATGAACACCGGCACCGCCATGCCGAGAAATCCGACGAGGAACATGACCGCCGCGCCGGCCCACTGGGTGGTCAGCACCGCGAGGTAGCCGAGCTGGCCGAACCACTGCGCATCCGTGTACAGACTCGAGAAGAGGAAGAAGGCGATCACCACCGCGGCGAGGACGACGAGGGTGACAGCCAGAGAGCTGCGGTTTCGGCTGCGCGGGGGGCGCGAGGCGGCGGTCGACACGCGCCGATCCTACTTTTGCGTGCAGGTCGGCAACTGATCGAGCCCTGTGCCGCTGCCGATGGCGGTGACGGCCGCAACCGCCTGCGTCAGCGTCGACACCGAGAAGACCCGCAGGCCGTCGGGAATCCGTCCGGCCACCTCGCCGCAGTTGGAGGCGGGGGCCAGGAACCAGTCCGCGCCGGCGCGCCGCGCGCCGTACATCTTCTGGCGGATGCCGCCGATCGCCCCGACCCGCCCCGCCGCGTCGATCTCCCCGGTGCCGGCGATGCGCTGCCCGCCGGTCAGCTTCCCCGGGGTGAGCGTGTCGATGATGCCCAGCGCGAACATCATCCCCGCGGAGGGACCGCCGACGTCATCCAGCCGGATCTTCACCTCGACCGGGTAGTCGTAGCGGGCGCCCGGCACGATGCCGATCAGCGGCACCTTCCGGCCGGTGCCGTCGTCGCCGCTGCGCGGGGTGACCGTCACCGTCTGCTCGGCACCGCCGCGCAGGATGCCGAAGGCGATCGGCGTGGCGGTGCCGCTGTCGGCGATGAAGGATCGCAGCGCGGTGGCGTCCTGCAGGGCCGTTCCGTCCGCCGACAGGATCCGGTCGCCGGTGCGCAGCCGTCCGGCCGCGGGCGAGTCCTTCAGCACCTGGGCGACCACGACGGTGCCGGTCACGGTGTAGCCGAGCTGCCGCAGGGCCGCGGCCACGGCCTCCTGCTTGCTCGTCGTCATCTCGGCCGCGCCCTGCCTGTCCGACTCCCGCTGCGTCAGGCCGTCGGGGTAGATCAGGTCGATCGGCACGATCGCCTGGCTCGGGTCGAACCAGGCGGCGGCGACGCCGGACCAGGTGACCGGGTCCTCCCGGGATCCGACCAGGTTGACCGTGAGGAGATCGAGGGCGCCGGAGGTGGGGTAGGTGCGGGCATCGGTCACCGTGATGAGGCGCTGACGGCCGCCGTCCGAGGTGGGCGCCGCGCCGAGGGTGTCGAAGACCGGCCCCGGCCGCTCGATCGCATAGGGGGCGGGCAGCGCGCTCAGGACCACGGCGGAGATCACACCGGCCGCGAGGAGCAGCCAGCCGACGCCCACGGAGCGCCGGCGAGGGGACGACCGCTCGACCGCGTCGTCGGAGACGGCGCGCAGGGCGGAGGGCGGAGCGGGGTCGTTCACGAGAGGTCCTGTCCTGGAGCGTTCGCTGGCGGCGCACCGATCGGCGCCATCCGCGCGGCCCTGGCCGGGCCGCTGCCCGAGGGGCGGGGCTAGCGTTGTGAGCTTGGCCGAGGACCCCCGCGATCACGACGGTGACGGCAGCGGTGGGGACGGCGAGCCGGGCGGTCCCGGCGGGGACGACTTCCGCGACATGCTGCGCGAGTTCCTCGACGGGAAAACCGACCTCGACCCCGCCCAGCTCGCCAGCGCCGCAGGTCTGCCCGGGGACCCGGAGCTGGTTCGACGCCTCATCGGGCAGCTGCAGCAGGCTCTGCAGCATTCCGGAGACGGAGTGGACTGGGGGCTGGCGACCGAGCAGGCGACTCAGCTCGCCGCGCGCTCGAGCGTTCCGTCGACGCCGGACGAGCGGACCGCCCTCGAGCAGGGACTCGGCGTCGCCGCACTCTGGCTCGACGAGGTGACGCAGATCTCCTCCCTCACCGCCCCCCCGCGCCTGTGGAGCCGCACCGAATGGGCGAAGGCGACGATGCCCCTCTGGACGCAGATGGCCGAGCCGGTGGCCACCTCCATCGCGAACGCGCTCACCTCGGTGTTCGACGAGTCGGCCGGCGACCTCGAGGGACTCGGGGCGGCCGGGATGAGCGGGATCGAGCTTCCCGGCGCCGAGGGGCTCGAGGGGATGCTCGCGAACGCCGGCCAGGTGATGCGCAACGTCGGCGGCACGCTGTTCGCGATGCAGCTCGGGCAGGTCGTGGGGCAGCTCTCGACGGAGGTCGTCTCCGGCGGCGATGTGGGGGTGCCGCTGCTGGATGGCGAGATCGTGCAGGCCGCGCTCGTCACGCAGAACGTCGTCGACTTCGGCCGCGGCATCGACGTTCCCTTCGATCAGGTCGCGATCTACCTGGCCATCCGCGAGCTCGCGCACGCGCGTCTGTTCCGGCACGCGAAATGGTTGCGGCTGCATCTGCTATCGGCGATCGCCGACTACTCCCGCGGGGTGCGGATCGATGTGCAGCGCCTGCAGGAGCTGGCCGCCGACTTCGATCCGTCCAACCCGGAGGAGCTGCGGCGGGCGATGTCGTCCGGCGCGCTGATCCCACCGAAGACGCAGGAGCAACTAGCCGCGCACACCCGACTGGAGACGATGCTCGCCCTCGTGGAGGGCTGGGTCGACGTGGTGACGGCGCAGGCCACCGCCCGCCTCCCCCGCGCGGCGGCGATCGCCGAGACGGTGCGGCGGCGGCGGGCCAGCGGGGGACCCGCCGAGTCGGCGTTCTCCACCCTCGTCGGCCTGGAGCTGCGGCCCCGCCGGCTGCGGGAGGCGGCGGCGATGTGGCAGGCGGTGACGGATGCCGTGGGCTCTACGGTCCGTGACGGACTGTGGGCGCACCCCGACATCCTGCCCGGCAGCTCCGATATCGACGACCCCGGATTCCTCGTCACCCGGC
>JACRGJ010000091.1 GCA_016212425.1 Micrococcales bacterium
CGAGAGGCCGCGACACGCCGCTACCCCTCGAACGGTAGCGGCGTGTCCTGGCCACTCGACGAGATAGCAGTGGGGCGGCCGACCGGGGCGGCGCCCCCGAGCACGGCCCCGACTCGGAGGACGGCCGGGCCTGAGCGCGGCCCGGCCCCGCCCCGAGCGGCTCGGCTCGACCCATCGAAAGGCCGCGACACGCCGCTACCCCTCGAACGGTAGCGGCGTGTCCTGGCCACTCAACGCAGGAGGCGCCGGGCGCCCACTCGGCGCGGGAGGCGCCGGGCGCCCACTCGGCGCGGGAGGCGCCGGGCGGCCGACCGGCGCGGGAAGAACGGGGGCCGCTGGATGGGGTGAACACGGCGGCCGCCGGGGGGACCCAGGGACTCTAGACGAGGGGACGGATTCCGAGGGTGTCGGCGGTGGTGTGCGGGTCCACGAACGAGAAGCGGGTGAAGCCGTCGGCGCGGAGCGCGTCGAGCAGTGCATGCACGTTCTTCGTGCGCCGCACCAGCCGCACCCGCGCGCCGGTGGCGATCACGGCCGACTTCAGAGCCGCGAGGCGAACGGGCGGGAGGCCGGGGTCGTAGACCAGGGCGACGCCGCCATCCGATTCCTCCTCGGGAGGATCGACCAGCTCGACCAGCCGCTCGAAGCCCAGCGAGAATCCCGCCGCCGGAACGTCGGTGCCCGAGAAGCGGCCGATCATCCCGTCGTACCGGCCGCCACCGCCGAGCGAGTAGTCCACGTCGGGATGCGCGACCTCGAAGATCGGACCCGTGTAGTAGCCCATCCCCCGCACGAGGAAGGGGTCGAAGCGCAGCGGCGGGTCAGGGACGTCGTGCGGCGCGTCGTGGGACCAGGCTCCGGATGACGCAGCCGCCGCTCCGGATGACGCAGACGCCGCTCCGGAGGCGTCGGCCGCGGCCCGGCGTGCCGCCGCCACGCCCTCGCCGATCTGCGCCAGGCCGGCCACCGCCTCCGCGTCGGGATCCGGCGGCAGCGCCAGCCGGATCTGCGGCTCGCCGAAGGAGGTGTCCTCGAGGGTGCCGGGACGGCGGAGGAACTCCTCGAGGGCGTCGACCGCCACCGTGGCTGCGCCGCGCTCCCGCAGCTCGGCCACGACGCCCTCGGCACCGATCTTGTCCAGCTTGTCGATCGTGACGAGCGCCCCCTCATGCTCGGCGGGCGCAAAGCCAAAGCCGTTCAGCATCCCGATCAGCAGGCGGCGGTCGTTGATCCGGATGCACGCGCCGTGGAGTCCGAGCGCGTCGAGGGCGGCCAGGGTCGCGGTGATCAGCTCAATCTCCGCGAGTACGCCCGGCTCGCCGAGCACGTCGATGTCGCACTGCACGAACTGTCGGTAACGGCCCTTCTGCGGGCGCTCCGCGCGCCACACCGGGCCGATCTGGATGGATCGCAGCACCGGCGGCAGCTCGCTGCGGTGGCTCGCGTAGAAGCGGGCGAGCGGCACGGTGAGATCGAAGCGCAGGCCGAGATCGGCGAGCGCGGTCGGCGCGTCGGCGGCCGCGCGCACCTCGTCCGCCTCGAGCCCGCGACGCAGGATGCCGAAGCTCAGCTTCTCGTTGTCGCCGCCGAGTCCGCTCGTGAGCCGCCGCCAGTCCTCCGGCACGGGCGTCTCGATCTCGTCGAACCCGTGCTCCCGGTAGGTGCCGCGGATCTTCGCCAGCACCCGCTCGCGCCGCGCCTTCTCGGCGGGCAGGAAGTCGCGCATCCCGCGCGGCGGGTTCACCGGACTGGCCATCCCTCGATTCTGCCAGCGGCGGGGGTGGGGGTCGTGGCCAGCGGGGCGGGGGCGGGGGCGTGGCTAGCGGGGCGGAGGCGCCGAGAAGGGGTCGCGGATCGGGAGCGGCTCGGTGCCGGCGACCACCGCATCCGCTTCGGGAACCGTGCGGGCGTCGAAGCGGATGAGCATCACCCCGCCGAGGATGAAGACCGCGCCGAGCAGCTGCTCGGCGCCGAGCGTCTCGCCGAGCAGGAGCCAGCTGAAGCCGCTCGCGAACACCACCTCGAGCAGGCCGAGGAACGACGCGAGCCGGGCGCCGAGTCGCCCGGCTCCGGTGATCCCCGCGGTGTACGCGAAGGCGGTCGACACGAGGGCGACGGCGATCACGGGCACGAACCACGGCATCTCGACGCCGGCGAGGGCGACCTCGGCCGTGCTCGTGGCGAAGGGCAGGATGCCCACGCCGGCGAATGCCGCGAGGATCAGTCCGCCCACGAGCAGGCTCGACGCGGTCATCGCCAGGGGCGGGGTGCCGTCGTCGGTGCGGGCCGCGAGCACGAAGTACACGCCGAGGCCGACGGCGGCGAGCGCTGCGAAGAGCACGCCGAGCGGGTCGAGACGGCCCAGTCCCTCGGTCCCGATGACGAGCACGAGGCCCAGCACGGCGAGCGCCGCGCCGGCGAGGACGACGACCGCGGGCCGTCGACGGGTTCGGGCCCACGCGATGAGCACCAGCACCACCGGTGCAAGGTACTCGATCAGCAGCGCCGTGCTCACCGGGATGCGCTGCACCGCGGCGAAGTAGCCGAGTTGCGTTCCGGCGACGGCGAAGACCGCGAAGAGCAGGATCCGGGTGCGGGCGCGCCACAGCATCCGGAATCTGCCGCGTAGCGCGATCGCCGCGGGGATCGCCAGGACGACGGCGGCCAGGAGCACCCGGGCGGTGACCGCGGCGGCGGGTGTCCAGCCGGATGCGAGCAGCGGCTTGACGATCGTGCCGCTCGTGCCGAACGCGAGGGAGGAGGACACCGCGAGCGCGACGCCGCTCGCGAGCCTCGGTGCCGTCATCCGCTGTCCCTCTCGTCCGCCGCGCTCGTCATGGGCTTGCCGCGGGTATGATCCTGACAGTATCGACCTCCGCTGTCAGGAGTCAACGTGCGTTTCAGTGATGACACCGAGCAAGCGCTCGCCTTCGTCGCCGCGCTGGTGAACACGACCCCCTCGGCATCGGCCTCGGGCGAGGACGAGCTCTCCACGCCGGATCAGCTGGCCTGGCTGCTCGACGAACACAGCTATTCGGGCCGGCGCGAGGGCGACGAGAAGGAGCTCGCCGAGGTGCGTCGCACCCGGGGGCGGCTGCGCCGATTCTGGCAGGCGAGCGCCGAGGAGTCGGTGCAGCTCGTCAACCGGATGCTGTCGTCGGCGCGCGCCCTGCCGCAGCTGGTGCGGCACGATCACCTGGATTGGCACATCCACGCCACGGAGCCGGATGCGCCGCTCGCCCAGCGCATCGAGGTGGAGGCCGCGCTCGCGGTGGCGGATGTGATCCGCGGCGGCGCGTCGGACCAGCTGCGTCGCTGCGCGGCCGACGGCTGCGACGGGGTCTTCGTCGACCTCTCGCGGAACGGGTCGAAGCGGTTCTGCTCCCTGCGCTGCGGCAACCGGATGAACGTCAGCGCCTACCGCGAGCGGCAGGCCGCCGCCGAGGGCTGAGCCTCCGCGGGCTGAGCCGCCGCGACCGAGGAACAGTCCCCGGCCGAGGAGCAAGCCCCGGCCGGAGGTCCGCGCCAGCCTCGACGGGAGAGCGGATGCGCCGACCGCGTCAGCGACTCTCCGCGGACCCTGACGGCGCCTCGGCGCGGCTCTCCGCAGCCCGCACCGCCGCGCGGAGCCCGCGCACCGCCCCGCGGAGGGCGCGCTCGGGGTCCAGGCCCTGGGCGCGCGCGCCGGCGACGATCCCGAGAAGGTGCTGCCCGAGCTCCTCCTCGCTCGAGGAACCCGGGGTGCCCCCCGCATCCTGCGACACCGCGACGCCCGCCTTCTCCGCCCGGCCGATCACCTTGTCGGCGAGGGCGAGGGCGGGCATACCCTCCGGGATCCCGTCCAGCACACTGGTGCGCTCGGGTTTCTGGGCGGCCTTCCACTCCTCCCAGCTGCCGGCCACGGCATCCGGAGTCGCGGCGACGATCGAGCCGTCGCCGAAGACGTGCGGGTGCCGGCCGACCATCTTCGCCGTCATGTGCGCGGCGACATCCTCGATGGTGAACTCGCCTGCCTCCGCGGCGATGTCGGCATGGAAGAGCACCTGGTAGAGCACGTCGCCGAGCTCCTCGAGGAGCTCGGCGCGGGCGCCGGCCTCGATCGCCTCCGTCAGCTCGGCACTCTCCTCCGTGAGGTAGCGAACGAGGCTCGCGTGGGTCTGGTCGCGGTCCCACGCGCATCCGCCCGGCGCCCGGAGCACCGCCAGCGTCGCGATCAGCTCGTCGAGCTGCGGATGCGGTTCAGCGCGGACCTCGGGAGCCATGCGCTCATCCTCCCCGACCCGGTGGGACGCGGCGGGATCAGCCGCGGGAGCTGACCCGTCCACGCGCGCCGTCGAGAGGCCCCGACACGCC
>JACRGJ010000093.1 GCA_016212425.1 Micrococcales bacterium
ATGAGTCGCGCCAGCGCCGGGACGGCGCGGTGGTAGAGGTGGCGGCCCATCGCTCAGACCAGTGGGCCGGGCGCTGCTGCCCGTCTCGGCGCGACGGAGGCGAGAAGGGGAGGCTCGACGTCGGGCATGGCGCCTCGTTCGGGTCGGGGGGCGCTCGGACCGGGGAGCGCCCGGATCGGCGAGCGCTCGGGGGAGGCGCTCCCCGTCTGGATACCAGACCCTGTGGTGCGTGCCGTGGAGACGCGCGGCGGCGGGCCTGAGAAGGCGGGCGCGTGCCGCGGCGAGGCGCTGGTGGGTCCCACGAGACTGGCCCGGGCCGCTGCGCGTTCGCGCGGCGTCGGCGCCTCAGGCGTTCTCGCGGCGGAAGGTGCGGGTGCCCACCCAGGTGCCCGCGGCGAACAGCACGAGAGTCCAGACGATGCCCCAGAACGTCGTGATCGTGGCCACGTCCCCGGTGAACACCGAGCGCACCCCGTTCACGATGTAGCGCACCGGCATGAAGTCGGCGAGCGTCGCGAGCCACTGCGGCGCCCCGGTGGCCGTGGAGATCGGCAGCAGGATGCCGGCGAGCAGCAGCACCGGCAGCGAGATCGAGTTCAGGATCGGCGCCAGCGCGTCCTCGCTCTTCGTCGTCAGGGCGAGCGCGTTCGAGGCCGACGAGCATGCCGCGCCGAGGAACATCGTCATCACCAGCCCGATCAGCATCCCGCCGATCGAGCCGCGGAGGCCGAACGCGAACGCGAGCGCGATGAGCAGGATGCCCTGCACCGTCAGCAGCGACACGTCGCGCAGCACCCGGCCGAGCAGCAGTGCGGTGCGGGAGGCGGGGGTGACGCGCTCCGCCTCGATGACGCCCTCGCGCCACTCCGAGATGAGGCCGAAACCGGCGAACAGCGCCCCGAACAGACCGAGCTGGATCAGCAGCCCCGGCACGAAGAAGGTGTAGGCGTTGCTGGCTCCGATCTGCCTCGACAGGGGCGAGAGCAGGGGTCCGAACAGCACGAGGTAGAGCACCGGCTGGGCCAAGCCGATGATGACCCAGGCGGGGTTCCGCAGGGCGATCCGCATCTGGCGGCGGTAGATGACGGCGGTGTCGCGGGCGAAGATCACGTCAGGCTCCGGGGTTCGTCGTGCACGGGGTCAGGCGGCATCGTCGCGGAGCGAACGGCCGGTCATGGTGAGGAACACGTCGTCGAGGGTGGGGCGGCGCACCTCGACGGCGTCGAGCCGCACGCCCGCGTCGTCGAGCTCGCGCAGGAGGCCGGCGAGCCGCCTGCCGGCATCGCGCACGCGGACGCTCACCGTGCCGCCCGCCACGTCGGCGGCCACACCGTCCGACATCCGCTCGAGGTGCTCGACGGCGCGGCCGGCATCCGCCGGGTCGGCCAGCACGAGCTCCACGAGGTCGCCGGCCACCTGCCGCTTCAGCGCATCGGGGGTGTCGGCCGCCACGATCTCGCCGTGGTCGATGACCAGGATGCGGTCGCACAGCGCGTCGGCCTCGTCGAGGTAGTGGGTGGTCAGGAACACCGTGGTGCCGAGCTCGGAGCGGAGGGCGGAGATGTGCGTCCAGAGGTTGGCGCGGGCCTGAGGGTCGAGGCCGGTGGTGGGTTCGTCGAGGAAGACGAGCCGCGGGTCGTGGATGAGGCCCATGGCGATGTCGAGCCGCCGGCGCTGGCCGCCGGACATCGTCTTGGGCTGACGGGTCCACATGCCCGGCAGTTCCAGCTGCTCGAACAGCTCCTGCCCGCGCGCCCTCGCCCGGTCGGCGGGGATGCCGTAGAGCAGCGCGTGATTGACCACTTCCTCGCCGGCGCGGGCGACGCCCGCGGTCGATCCGCTCTGCGAGACGTAGCCGATGCTCCGTCGCACCGCCACCGGATCCTTCGTCACGTCGTGCCCCGCCACGATCGCGGTGCCGGAGGTGGGCCTGAGCAGCGTGGTGAGCATCCGCAGCGTCGTGGTCTTCCCGGCGCCGTTGGGTCCGAGGAAGCCGACGATCTCGCCCTCGGCGACCTCCAGATCGACGCCTGTGACGGCTTCGACGGTCACCTTCTCGCGGCCGCGCCGCGTCTGGAACGTGCGCGAGAGTCCCTGCGCGGTGATCATGCGTCCTCCTGAGACCGGATTCCGATCCTCGCGCGACGTCGCCGACGCGATCGGGCGGAATAGCGGGTCCGCAGATTCGATCCTCCTGCACACCACCGACAGCACGCGAGGCGGCTCAGCCCGACGCGGGAATGCCGTCGCATCCTCAGCGCTTGGAGCCTCCGTGAGTTCCCCTGCGCCCGACGTCCGACTGGGGCTCCGCGGCGACCGCGGCCCCATCTTGTTCGCCCTGATGATGGCGACCGGGCTCATTGCGATCGACTCGACGATCCTCGCCACCGCGGTGCCCTCGGTGGTCGCCGACCTCGGCGGCTTCTCGCAGTTCCCCTGGCTGTTCTCGGTCTACCTGCTCGCGCAGGCCGCCTCCGTGCCGGTCTACGGCAAGCTCGCCGACACGGTGGGCCGCAAGCCGATGATCCTCGTCGGCATCGGGCTGTTCCTCCTCGGCTCGATCCTCTGCGCGCTGGCCTGGAGCCTGCCGGCGCTGATCGTGTTCCGCGCGGTGCAGGGCCTCGGCGCCGGCGCGATCCTGCCCATGTCCATCACGATCGTGGGCGACATCTACACGGTTCAGGAGCGCGCGAAGATCCAGGGCTACATCGCCAGCGTCTGGGCGGTCTCGGCCGTCGTCGGGCCGACCCTGGGCGGGGTGTTCGCGCAACTCGAGGCGTGGCGCTTCATC
The DNA here is from genome assembly GCA_016212425.1 of Micrococcales bacterium. Taxonomy (GTDB): domain Bacteria; phylum Actinomycetota; class Actinomycetes; order Actinomycetales; family Microbacteriaceae; genus Schumannella. The sequence goes on from JACRGJ010000093.1 coordinate 2,792, forward strand.
TTCTGGGTGAACGTGCCGCTGTGCATCCTCGCGGCCGTGCTCCTGCTGCGCGTCTTCCACGAGCGGCTCGAGCCGCGGCGGCACCGCATCGACTACCTCGGCGCCGTGCTGCTCACCGCGGCCTCGACGCTGCTCATCCTCGGTGCGCTCGAGGGCGGCCAGGCGTGGGCGTGGGATGCGTGGCAGAGCATCGGGGCCTTCACCCTCGGCGCGGTGCTGCTCGTGCTGTTCCTGCTCGTGGAGCGCCGCGCGGCGGAGCCGATCCTGCCGCTCTGGGTGTTCGGGCGACGGCTGCTCCTCACCACGAACGTCATCTCGATCGGCGTGGGCGCGATGCTCATCGGCCTGACCTCCTATGTGCCGACCTACCTGCAGAACACGGTCGGCGCGTCCCCGATCGTCGCCGGTCTCGCCCTGGCAGCCCTCACCATCGGCTGGCCACTGTCGGCCGCGTTCCGCGGCCGGCTCTACCTGCGGCGGGGATTCAGGGTGTGCGTGCTCGTCGGCTCCGGTATCGCCCTCGCCGGCGCGGTCGGGCTCGCGGTCTCGACGCCCTACCCCTCGGTGTGGCTCGTGGCGGTCTCGAGCTTCGTGGTCGGTCTCGGCCTCGGCCTGGTGGCCGCACCGTCGCTCATCGCGGCGCAGTCCAGCGTCGAGTGGTCCGAGCGCGGCGTGGTCACCGGCGCGAACCTCTTCGGCCGCTCGCTCGGCAGCGCCGTGGGGATCGCGGTGCTCGGGGCGGTGGCCAACGCGGTGCTGGCAGGACGGCCCGAGACGGATGCCGCGGGCATCACAGCCGCGTCCGGTGCGGTCTTCTGGGCGAGCGCGATCGCCGGGATCGTCATCGTCGTGTTCGCGATCGCGATGCCGGCGGTGCGGGCCCGGACCTCGTCCGCGTCGGCAGCCACCACGGAGCCCACCGAGACCGTGCCCGCATCCATCCACCGAGGTCAGCACCTAGCCTGATCCGGTGAACGAGGTCGCCGTCATCACTCTCGTCGTCGTCGGGGCGGTGCTGGTGATCGGCGTCGTCTCCTCGGTGAGCGGGCGGATCGGCGTCGCCGCCCCGATCGTGCTGGTGGTCGTCGGCGTCGGGCTCGGGGCGATCCCGGGCGCCGACCGGATCGACCTCGCCCCGGAGTTCATCCTCACCGTCGTGATCCCGCCCATCCTCTACTCGGCGGCGCGGAACGTGCCCTTCGTCGACTTCCGTCGCAACTTCCGGGTCATCCTCTTCCTCTCCGTGGCGCTGGTGGTGATCTCGGCCGTCCTCGTGGCGCTGCTGGTGAGCCTGGTGTGGGCGGGTGTCGGTCTGGCCCTCGCTCTGGCGCTGGGGGCGGTGGTCGCGCCGCCGGATGCCGTGGCCGCCACCTCGCTGGCGCGCCGTCTCGGGCTCCCGCCGCGGATCGTCACGATCCTCGAGGGGGAGGGGCTGCTCAACGACGCCACCGCGCTGGTGCTGCTCGGCACCGCGCTCTCGCTGGTCGGCAGCACCGGCGTCGACGACGTCAACGGGGGCGTCATCGCCCTGCTGTTCCTCTGGGCGGTGGTCGGCGCCGCCGTCGTCGGCTTCCTGCTGGGCACGTTCAGCGTGCGGCTGCGGCAGCGCGTCTCCGACACCGTGCTCGACACGGCCATCTCCCTCGCCGTGCCGTTCCTGGCTTATCTCGCTGCGGAGGAGGTCGGCGCATCCGGCATCGTCTCCGTCGTCGCGGCGGGCATCGTCGCCGGCAACTCGAGTCCGTTCCGCGTCGCCGCGCCGCTGCGCATCACCGAGACCGCGAACTGGCGGCTCGCGACGATCGTGCTCGAGAACGGCGTGTTCCTCTACATGGGCATGCGACTGTGGCCGCTGGTGGGCGATGTGGTGGCGGGGCCGCTGACGCTGGTCGAGGTGATCGGCCTCGGGATGCTCGTCACGGCTGTGCTCGTCGCGGTGCGCTTCGCGGTGATCCCGGGCGTGCTGTGGTCGATCCGCCGCCGTGTCACCCGCACGCAGGCACGGCACGAACAGGTGGGCGAGCGGCTGCGCGAGGTGGAGGAGCAGCACCGGGCCGCTCCCGCGTCGGCTCGGCCGCCGCGTCGTCGACTGGCCCGGTTCCGGGTCTGGCAGGAGATCACCGGGAACGACCTCGAGGCGGAGCGGGCGCAGCCGCTCGCCTGGCGCGACGGGGTGATCCTCGGCATGGCCGGGATGCGCGGGGTGATCACCGTGGCCGCGGTGCAGACTCTTCCCGAGGACGACGGGTACCGCACGGGACTGGTGCTCGTCGCCAACTTCGTCGCCGTCACGACCCTTCTCGTGCAGGGGCTGACCCTCCCGTTCGTGGTGACGCGTCTCCGCCCGGCGCGAGAGGAGGAGGCCGATCAGCGGTCCGAGATCGCCGAACTCCGCCGCAAGGTGCTGGATGCGGGCTTCGACGAGCTCGAGCGGATCGAGAAGAAGCGCGGAGCGGCCCTCGATCCGACGGTCGTGCAGGCGCTGCGAACCGCCGGGGAGGCGCGTTCCGAGCGGGTGACCCGCTGGGGCGAGGGCGACCCGGGCGATCCCTCGAGCAGCGCGCACCAGTTCGAGCAGCTCCGGGCGAAGACGCTCGCCGCCCAGCGCTCCGCGCTCCGGCACGAGCGCGCGCGCGGGGCGTACTCCTCCGAGGCGGTGGCCTTCGTGGGGCGCACCCTCGACGCCGAGGAGTTCCAGCTGCGCCTCTTCGGCGGCGAGACCCTGGACTGACCCCCGGACACCCCCCGGGGGGGGGGGGGGGGG
>JACRGJ010000092.1 GCA_016212425.1 Micrococcales bacterium
GGCGCTCACGGAGGCCGGCTATGTCGGTGAGGATGTCGAGAACATCCTGCTGAAGCTGATCCAGGCCGCCGACTACGACGTGAAGCGGGCCGAGACCGGCATCATCTACATCGACGAGGTCGACAAGATCGCCCGCAAGGCCGAGAACCCGTCCATCACCCGCGACGTCTCGGGGGAGGGCGTGCAGCAGGCGCTGCTGAAGATCCTCGAGGGCACCACCGCGTCGGTCCCGCCGCAGGGTGGGCGCAAGCATCCGCACCAGGAGTTCATTCAGGTCGACACGACCAACGTGCTGTTCATCGTCGCCGGCGCCTTCGCGGGGCTCGAGGACATCATCTCCTCGCGCGTCGGACGCCGCGGCATCGGCTTCGGTGCTCCGCTGCACTCCAAGCGCGACGAGGCGGAGCTGTACAGCCAGGTGCTTCCCGAGGACCTCCACAAGTTCGGTCTCATCCCGGAGTTCATCGGCCGCCTTCCGGTGGTGACCACCGTGACGCCGCTGGACCAGCACGCGCTGATGGAGATCCTGACCACCCCGAAGAACGCCCTGGGGCGCCAGTACCAGCGGATGTTCGAGATCGACGGCGTGGAACTGGCTTTCGAGCCGGACGCGCTGGAAGCGATCGCCGACCTCGCGGTGCTGCGCCAGACCGGTGCCCGCGGTCTCCGCGCGATCCTCGAGGAGGTGCTCGGGCCGATCATGTTCGACGTCCCCTCCGACGACCAGGTGGGACGTGTGGTCGTCACCCGGGCGGCGGTGCTCGAGAACGCGGCGCCGACGATCGTGCCGCGCGCGCCGCGCCGGGCCGAGAAGTCGGCGTAGGGCTCCGGGCGGTGATCGATCGCGCGATCGTGCTCTCCGGCGGCGGCCTGGGCGGGATCGCGTGGGAGGTCGGGGTGCTCACCGGCATCCGCGACGCGTGGCCCGAACTGGACGAGGTGCTCGCCGACTCCTCCACTCTCATCGTCGGCACCTCCGCCGGCTCGGTGGTCGGCTCGCAGGTCGCCGCGGCTGTGCCGCTCGAGCTGCTCTTCGAGGCGCAGCTCGCGGAGCAGACGGCGGAGGTCGGCGCCCGCATCGACGCGGCCGCATTCCAGTCCCGCATCGACCAGGCACTCGCCGGAGCCACCTCCCCGGAGGACGCCCGCCGCAGGATCGGCGCCATGGCGATCGCCGCGCACCCCGAGGACGACGGCGAGAGGGCGGAGATCATCCGCTCGCGTCTGGCGTCGGAGCAATGGCCGGAACGCGCGCTGCGGGTGGCCGCCGTCGATGCCGACACCGGCGAGCTGGTCGCCTTCGACCGCGACTCGGGTGTCGACCTCGTCAGCGCTCTCGCCGCCAGCTGCGCCGTCCCCGGTGTCTGGCCGGTGATCCGCATCGGCGATCGCCGTTTCGTCGACGGGGGAGTCCGCTCCGGCAGCAACGCCGACCTCGCCGCCGGCGCCGGCCGGGTGCTCGTGCTGAACCCGTTGCCCGTCGAGGGGATGCCGCTGGTTCCCGAGGGCGAGCTCGAGGCCCTCGGTGGGGCCGCGGTCGAGATCGTCTCCGCCGACGCCGCCGCGCTGGCGATCTACGGACTCCGCGCGCTGGACCCCGCCGTGAGCCCGGCCGCCGCCCGCGCCGGACGCGAGCAGGGCCGCAGCGTCGCCGGCCGGGTCATGGCGCTTCTGGCCTGAGGTGCCGCTCCGGCTCCCGCGCTCCGACCTCAGCCAGCCCGTGCTCGCCGGGGTCGTCGGAGCGCTCGCCGGCTTCGCCAGTTCGTTCGCCCTCGTGCTGGCCGGCCTCCGCGCCGTCGGGGCGACACGGGAGGAGGCGGCATCCGGGCTCCTCGCGCTGTGCCTGGGCCAGGCGATCGTCGCGCTCGCCCTGACGATGCGGTACCGGATGCCGATCAGCGTCGCCTGGTCCACCCCGGGAGCCGCGTTGCTCGTCGCCGCCCGGGGCACCACGGGCGACTACCGCTCGGCGGTGGGGGCGTTCCTGCTCTGCGGCGTGCTGCTGGCCATCACCGGGGCCTGGCCGCGACTGACCCGGGTCATGACCTCGATCCCCGCCCCGATCGCCTCGGCGATGCTCGCCGGCATCCTGTTGCCGATCTGCCTGGCGCCGGTGATCGCCTCGTTCCGGATGCCGTTGCTCGCCCTCCCCGCGGTTCTGGTCTGGGTGGTGCTGTGGCGGCTCGCGCCGCGCTGGTCGACACCGGGCGCCGTGGTGGCGGCGCTGGTCGCGATCCTGGTCGCCGCCGGCCCCACCTGGGCCGACGGGGCCACGCTGGTGCCGACGCTGCGGTTCACGATGCCCGCCCTCGATCCGCTCGTGGTGGTCGGCCTGGGCATCCCGCTCTACGTCGTCACGATGGCCGGCCAGAACATCCCCGGCTTCGCGGTGCTCACCACCTTCGGCTATCGGGCGATCCCGGCGCGCGCGATCCTCGTCGGCACCGGGATCGGCACGGTCGCGACCGCGACGTTCGGCGGCTACGCGATCAACCTCTCCGCGCTCAGCGCGGCCATCATGGCGGGCCCCGAGTCGCATCCCGATCCCGCGCGCCGCTGGGTCGCGACCATCTCGAGCAGCGTCAGCTATCTGCTGCTCGGACTCGCGGCGGGCCTGGTCACCGCGCTCGTCGCGGCGGGGCCGCCGATTCTCGTCACCGCGGTCGCGGGCCTCGCGCTCCTCGGCGCGCTCGTGCAGGCGATCACCGCCGCGCTCGCGGATGCGGAGCACCGCATCGTCGCGATCGCCACTTTCCTGGTCGTGGCCTCCGGCATCGCCCTGGCCGGGATCGGGTCGGCGTTCTGGGGCCTGGTCGTGGGCGGGGCGCTGCTGCTCGTGCAGCGGGCCGGGCGTCGCCGTGGGGGCGCGGCCCCGGGCGCGGAATCCGAGCCGGACGCCGCGCGTTGAGCCGAGGGTGAGCGTTCCCCTCTCGATCCTCGATCTCGCGCCCATCGCGGCCGACGGCACCGCCGCATCCGCACTGCAGGACACCCTCGCGGTGGCCCGCGCCGCCGACGAGGCCGGCTACCGGCGCTTCTGGGTAGCGGAGCATCACGGGATGCCCTCGATCGCGAGCTCGGCGCCGGCGGTTCTCATCGGCGCGATCGCCGACGCGACCTCCCGCATCCGGGTCGGCTCGGGCGGAGTGATGCTGCCCAACCACTCCGCGCTCGTCGTCGCCGAGCAGTTCGGCACCCTCGTGGCGTTGCACGGCGACCGCATCGACCTGGGCCTGGGACGCGCCGCGGGCACCGATCCGCTCGTCTCGGCCACGATCCGCCGCGGGCTGGACGAGACGGTCGACGGCTTCCCGAACCAGGTGCTCGAGCTGCTGGCGTACTTCGGCACGCTCCCGCCCCTGGAGGGCGGGCAGGGCGGCCGCATCCTGGCCACCCCGGGTCTGGGCGACTCCCCGGAACTCTGGCTGCTCGGCTCGAGCGACTTCAGCGCGCGCCTGGCCGGGATGATGGGACTGCCGTTCGCCTTCGCGCATCACTTCGCCGGCGGTGACCTCACCGACGCGGTGCTCGAGCTCTACCGCCGCGAGTTCACACCCTCGGTGGTCCTGCGGTCGCCGCACGCCGCGCTGGCGGTGAGTGCCCTCGTCGCCGTCACCGCAGCGGAGGCCCGGCGCCGGGCGCTCCCGCAGGCTCTGGTGATGCTGAACATGCGGCAGGGCCGCCTGTTGCCGCGCGTTCCCACGGTCGAGGATGCCCTCGCGCATCCGTGGACGGAGGCCGAGGCCGCCTGGGTCGACGCCCGCTTCCGGCCCCAGGCCATCGGTACCGCCGCCCACGTGCTCGAGCGACTCGACGAGCTCGCCGCCCGCACCGGCGCGGATGAGCTCGTTCTCGCGATCCAGGGCTCGACCCGTGAGCACCGCCTCGACACGGTTCGCGCTCTCGCCCCCGCGTTCAGCGCTGCGGGCTGAGCCGCCTCGATGTGCCGACAGGGCGGGGTGCTGACCCGAGGGGCTGACGACGTGGGGGTTCTCGACTCCGGGCGGCGGTGACTATTCGCTCCCGCGGCGATCAGTCCAGGCCGCGGCGGGCGAGAAGGGGCGCGAGCTCCGCGTCTCGGCCGCGGAAGTCGCGGTACGCCTCCAGGGGATCCTTCGAGCCGCCGACCCCGAGCAGGCGGGCGCGGAAGCGGTCGCCGTTCTCGCGCGTGAGTCCGCCGTTCTCGGCGAACCACTCCACCGTGTCGGCGTCGAGCACCTCGCTCCAGATGTAGGAGTAGTAGCCCGCGTCGTAGCCGCCGGAGAAGGTGTGGGCGAAGTAGGTGGTCGCGTAGCGCGGAGGTACCGCCGGGTTGTCGAGACCGAAGGAGGCGAGGGCGGCCGCCTCGAAGGCCGCCACATCGGTGACCGCGGCGGCCTCGGATGCCGAGAGCCGGTGCCAGGCCTGGTCCAGCATAGCGGCGCCCAGGTACTCCGAGGTGCGGAAGCCCTCGTTGAAGCGCTCCGAGGCGCGCAGCCGCTCCACGATCTCGGGCTCCAGCGGCTCGCCCGTCTCGTAGTGCTTCGCGTAGTTCGCGAGGACCTCCGGATGCAGCGACCACATCTCGTTGACCTGGCTCGGAAACTCCACGACATCGCGGGAGACGCTCGTGCCCGAGAACGACGGGTACCGGACGTGCCCGAACAGGCCGTGCAGGGCGTGCCCGAACTCGTGGAAGAGCGTGCGCACCTCATCGAGGGTCAGGAGGGTCGGCGACCCCGCCGCAGGCTTGGGCACGTTGTGGTTGTTCACCACCACGGCGGTCGCGTGCTCGAGGAGCTCGGACTGCGAGCTGAGCGGGTTCATCCACGCGCCGCCGCGCTTCGAGTCGCGGGTGTAGAGGTCGTAGAGGAAGAGGCCCAGAGGCGAGCCGTCCTCGTTCTGCATCTCGAAGACGCGCACGTCGGGGTGGTAGGCGACAAGATCCGCCCGCTCCTGGACCGTGACGCCGTAGAGGCGCCGCGCGGCGAAGAAGACGCCGTCGCGCAGCACCCGCTCCGCCTCGAACCACGGTCGCAGGGCCGCCGTGTCGACGTCGTGCTCCGTCGCGCGCACCTTCTCCGTGTAGAAGTCCCAGTCCCAGCTCTCGATCGGATGCCCCGCCAGCCTCTCCAGGTCGGCCTGCTCGGCGCGGGCGTTCCGCGCCGCCGCCGGGGCGAGTCGGTCGAGCATCCCGGCCACGGCCTCCGGCGTCTTCGCCGTCTCGTCGGCCGTGACGAACGCGGCGTGATTCGGGAAGCCGAGCAGTTCCGCCCGCTCCGCCCGCAACCGGACCAGTTCGAGCACGAGGTCGCGCTCGTCGTGGTCGCCGCCGCGGGTGCCGCGGGAGCGGGATGCGGTCATCACGCGCTCGCGGAGGTCGCGGTCGGTGAGCGAGGCGAGGAACGGGTGCCCGGTCGGCAGGACGAGGCTGATGAGCCCGGCGATGTCGAGACCGCGCTCGCGAGCGGCCTCCTCCGCCGCCGAGCGGCTGCCGGCGTCGAGTCCGTCGAGCTGCGCCGCATCCGCCACCTCGACGGCGAGGTCGTTGGTGTCGGCGAGCAGGTTCTTCTCGAATCGTGTCTGGAGTGACGAGATGCGCTGATTGAGCTCGCGGAGCCGCTCCTTCGCGGCGTCGTCGAGCGCGGCGCCGGCGAGGGTCATCCGCTCATGCCACTTCTCCACCAGGTACCGCTGCTCGGGCGTCCACGGCGCCCGCTCGCGCTGCTCGACGAGCTGCGTGATCCGCCGGTAAAGCCGCGCATCGAGCCGGATGGCGTCCTCGTGTGCGGCGAAACGGGGCGCGTACTCCTCCTCCAGCGCCACGACCGCGTCGGTCGAGTCGGCGGAACCGGCGTTGAAGAAGACGTGCTGCGCCCGGGACAGCAGCTGCCCGCTCCGCTCCAGAGCGTCCATGGTGTTCTCCAGGGTCGGCGGCGCCGGGTTCGCGGTGATCGCGGCGACCTCCGCCAGCTGCTCGGTCATCCCTCGATCGAACGCCGGCGCGAAGTCGGCGACGGTGATCTCGGCGAAGGGCGGCAGCCCGTGCGGGAGGGTGCTGGGCGCGAAGAAGGGACTGATTCCGGATGCCATCCCTCCACCCTAGGTCGGCGGGTGACACACGCAAAGACCTCGTTGCAATAGTCTCGTTGCAAAGAAGCTGTTGCAAAGATCGCTTTGCACATCTAGGGTGGAGCCATGTCCGATTCCGCGGAGGAGCCGCTCGCCGAGCGCGTCCTCGACGCCGCCGCCCTTCGCGGGCTCGCGCACCCGCTGCGCGTCGAGATCTACGAGACACTCTCGGTGCACGGGCCCGCGACGGCGAGCGGCCTCGCCGACCGTCTGGGTGAGTCGTCGGGAGCGATGAGCTACCACCTCCGGCAACTGGAGAAGCACGGCTTCGTGCGGGAGCTGGAGGGGCGAGGCACGGCGCGCGAGCGCTGGTGGGAGCGCGTGCCGGGCAGCGTGACCGTCGCGAGCCGCGACTTCCCCGAGCGCAGCGCGGGCCGGGCGGCGAGCCGTCTCGTCGGCCGAGAGTTCGAGCGGGCTCGAGCGCAACGCCTGCAGGCGTTCGTCGATCAGGGCGAGGAGGCGCTGAGCGCGGATTGGGCCGCGTCGACTCTGCTCAGCACCTCGAATCTGCGCCTGACGGCTCGCGAGATGGCCGAGGTCAGCGACCGGATCGGGCGAGTCCTGAACGACGTCGCCGCCCAGTACCGGGGACGCGACGAGCCCGGGTCCCGCCCGGTGCAGCTGCACGTGAACCTGTTCCCCATCGTGGACGAGGTCCTCTCGGAGGACGGTCGATGAGCGCCGCCGCACGACACTCGGGAGCGTCGGGAGTGTCGGTGGCGCCGACGAGGATCGACAGGGGAGTCACCCTGAACGAGGTGGAGAGATGACCGTCGCACGGCTGACCGCGATCCGCGGATACACCCCGCCCCGAGGCGTCGAGGCACTCGTCCTGCGATTGGGGATGGCGCTGGTCGCCTGGGCGAACCACCGCGCCCGGCGTCGCACCGCGCTCCGGCCCGATGATCCTCGACGCCGGGCCGGTGAGCACCGAACGCGGCTCGAGGCGCAACGGGAGAGCGCCCTCGCGCATGCCTCGATCGTGCGGATGTTCTGAATCCGACGCGGCGCCGGGCGAGACTCAGTCTTCCGGCGGGCGCACGCGCGGGCTGCCGTCGGCGGCGGGAGTGATGCTCGTGCCGTCGTCGAGCTCGAGCCACGGCCGCCGCTCGCGCCAGGTGAGCGTCCAGCGCAGGTCGCCCAGTGCGGCCGCGGGGATACCGGCCTCCACCTCCCGGACCGCGGCACCGAACGCGGGCGGCAACGCCGCGGGCGGGTCGCCGCCGGCGGGCCATCGGGTGCCGAGCTGCATCAGGCGTCGCGCTCGTAGGTGACCCAGGTGGTGCGCCGGGCGATCCGGTCGTAGAGCCGCTGGGCGCGGACATTGTTCTCGGCGGTGATCCAGCGCAGGGTGGAGAACCCGCCGGCGGCCCGCGCTCGCTCGGTGATCGCCTCGATCAGGGCCGTCGCGACGCCCGCGCCGCGCGCATCCGGGGCGACGAAGAGATCGTCGAGGTACCAGTCCCGGCCGCCCGAGAAGGTGTCGGGGTGGGAGCGGTAGTGCGCCAGCCCGACGACGGCGCCCCCGGACTCCGCAACGAGCGCGTCGACGCCGCTCCCGGCCTCCCGCAGGAGCGTCCAGACCCGATCGAGGGTCGCCTCGTCGAAGGCGGTCTCGTAGAACGCCCCGTAGGCGGCGAACAGTGCTCGCCAGGCGGAGGCGTCGGATGCCGCGGCGTCGCGGACCTCGATGCTCACGCCGCGCTCTCGTCCAGCTCGATGGCGAGGACGGCGACCTGGTCGGCGGTGCGGATCTCGAGCTCCCGGATGCGGCCCACCGCTCGGAGGTCGGCCGCCGCGTTCGCCAGCACCTCCGGACCCTCGAGCCTGGCCCGGAGCACGGGAGTCTTCTGCGACGCCTTCGCGTCGGTCTTCGCCCGGCGGATGCCGACGAGCGCGGCGCTCACGGCGGCGAGCAGCCCGGAGCGCTCGGAATCACCCGCCGGCTCGGGCCACGCCGCGGTGTGCACCGAGCCGTCGTGCGTCCAGGACCACACCTCCTCGGTGGCGAAGGCGAGCACAGGGGCCAGCAGCCGCAGCATCGCCTCGAGGGCGATGCGCAGCGCGGCGACCGCGCTCGCCTGCTGGTTCGGCGTGGCATCCGCCCCCCCGTAGGCGCGCTCCTTGACCAGTTCGAGGTAGTCGTCGCAGAAGGTCCAGAAGAACTGCTCGGTCACCTCCAGCGCGCGCGCGTGGTCGTACTCCTCGTAGGCCCGGGTGGCGATGCGGATGACCTCGTCGAGCTCGGCGAGCAGGTCGCGGTCGAGCGGCTCGGTGACCGGGGCGCCGGCGGTGTAGGGGAAGGCGTAGACGAATTTCGCCGCGTTGAGCACCTTGATCGCCAGCCGTCGCCCGACCTTCATCGCCTTGGGATTCTGCGGGTCGAAGGCCGCATCGGTGCCGAGCCGCGCGCTGGCCGCCCAGTAGCGCACCGCATCCGAGCCGTGCTCCTCGAGGATCGCCGCCGGCGTGACGACGTTCCCCTTCGACTTGGACATCTTCTTGCGGTCCGGGTCGACGATGAAGCCGGAGATGCCCGCATCGCGCCACGGGATGCGCCCGTCCTCCAGTTCGGAGCGCAGCACCGTCGAGAACAGCCAGGTGCGGATGATGTCCTGGCCCTGGCCGCGCAGCGAGTAGGGCGCCACGAGCGACCACAGCTCCGGGTCGTCCTCCCACCCGCCGGCGATCTGCGGGGTCATCGACGAGGTCGCCCAGGTGTCGAGGATATCGAGCTCGCCGACGAAGCCGTTCGGCGCGCCGCGCTGCGACTCGTCGTAGCCGGGTGCGGCATCCGAGGCGGGGTCCACGGGAAGATCTGCCTCGCCCGGAATGATGGGGTGCTCACGCTGCGGCTGACGGTCTGCGTCCAGTGGATACCACACCGGGATCGGCACGCCGAAGAAGCGCTGCCGGGACACCAGCCAGTCGCCGGAGAGTCCGTTCACCCAGTTCTCGAACCGCACGCGCATGAACTCGGGATGGAAGCGGATCTGGCGCCCGTGAGCGAGCAGACGCGCCTTGAGGTCCGGATCGGATGCGCCGTTGCGGATGTACCACTGGCGGGTCGAGACGATCTCGAGCGGCCGGTCGCCCTTCTCGTAGAACTTCACCGGATGCTGGATGCGCTTCGGCTCGCCGATCAGCTCCCCCGACTCGGCGAGCAGCTCGACGATGCGGGTGCGGGCGCTGAAGACGGTCTTGCCGGCCAGCTCGGCGTAGGCGGCGCGACCGCCCTCGGTGAAGTGCTCGAGCGCTGTCGGCTCGGGGAGGAGGCGCCCGTCGACGCCGAGCGTGGATCGGGTCGGCAGGTCGAGATCGCGCCACCACGTGACGTCGGTGAGGTCGCCCCAGGTCGACACCATCGCGATGCCGGTGCCCTTGTCGGGCTGGGCGAGGTGGTGGGCGAGCACCGGGATCTCGGCGCCGAACAGCGGCGTCGTGACGGTCGTGCCGAACAGCGGCTGGTAGCGCGCGTCATCCGGATGCGCCACCAGAGCCACATCGGACGGGATCAGCTCGGGGCGGGTGGTGTCCACCTCGATCACCCCGCCGTCCGGGCGGTGGAACGTGATCCGGTGGTACGCGCCTGGCTGGTCGCGGTCCTCGAGCTCGGCCTGGGCCACGGCGGAGCGGAAGGTCACGTCCCAGAGCGTCGGCGCATCCGCCTGGTACGCCTGCCCGCGCCCGAGTTCGCGCAGGAACGCCCGCTGCGCGGCGCGCTGCGCCTCCCGGCCGATGGTCCGGTAGGTGAGCGACCAGTCGACGCTGAGCCCGAGCCGGCGCCCGCCCGCCTCGAACTGCGTCTCGTCCTCGATGGTGAGCGCCTCGCACAGCTCGATGAAGTTGCGCCGCGAGATCGGCAGCTGCTGCGCCGGATTGGCGGACCCGCCGCCCTCCGGCGCCGCGAAGCCGGGGTCGTAGGGCGGCGAGGGGTCGCAGCGGACTCCGTAGTGGTTCTGCACGCGGCGCTCGGTGGGCAGGCCGTTGTCGTCCCACCCCATCGGGTAGAAGAGGTGCTTGCCCCGCATCCGCTGGAAGCGCGCGGCGAGGTCCAGATGGGTGTAGCTGAAGACGTGGCCGATGTGCAGGCTGCCGGATGCGGTGGGTGGCGGAGTGTCGATGCTGAAGACGGCGTGCGACCCCGCGGCCAGGGCGGCGGGGCGATCGAAGCGGTAGGTGCCGTGCGAGGTCCACGCCGCGTCCCAGCGGTCTTCGAGTCCCTCGAGGGCGGGCCGGTCGGGGATACGGGAGGCGGACGGCTCGGTCATCGGCGGGTCTCCTGCGGGCGCGACGGCTCCGCGTTCCTGTGTACGGCACCGCGTGAGGGTGCCTGAGTGCAGACGTTCGCCCGCGATCCTACCGTCGCGCCGCTCGGCGGCTGCGGACTCAGCCCTCGTCGAGCCCGTCGTCGGGCGCCGGGGTGGCGGGCGGCGTCGGCGCCTCGGTGGGGATCGTCGGCCGGGTCAGGGTGAGGCCCTTCTGCGTCTGGATGCCCTTCGCGTTGCTGGCCGTGAGGGTGTAGCCCACGCTGGGCTTGCTGCAGTCGTAGGGCACGTTCGAGAGGGTGCCGGAGGCGGAGAGCTGGTCGTTGACGACGGCCCCGCCGTCGATCGTGAGCGCGACCTTCGCGGCGTTCGAGGTCGACCAGGAGAAGCTCACGCTCGCCGTGCCCGAGGTCGTCGTGCAGGCCGGCGCCGCGGGGGTGGCCCCGAAGCTGCCGATCGTCGCGGCCGGCGTCGGCGCGGTCGGCGTCGGCGCCGGGGATGCGCTGGGCGTCTCCGACGGCGTGGACGACGGCGTCGGGCTGGTCGAGGGGGTGGAGGAGGTGCTGGGCCGTGCCGAGCGGCTCGGCGAGGGTCCACCCGATCCGCTCGTGAAGAGCACGACGAGCGCGATCGCGATGCCGACCACGAGTAGCGCGCCGATGATCGCGAGGATGATGATGGTCCGCTTCGACCCTGGCGGCTCCTCGCCGCCCCGGCCGACCGGATTCGGCCCCGCGGCGGAGTCCGACGACGCGCCGAGCGCGCTCGCGGCACCTGCCGCGCCGAGCGCGACCGTCGTGGCGGCCTGATCGGCTTGCGGGGCGCTCGATGCGTCGTCCAGCCACCCCAGGGGGTCGGAGCCGGGTTGCTGCGCACGGTAGACGGCGGTGGGCGCATCCGATTCGGGGGAGGCGGGGAGCCAGTCCGATTCTCCGGAGAAGTCCCGCTGCCGGCCGAACAGGTCGTCCAATCCGTCCTGGTCGAGCGCCTGCGTGGCATCGGGCTGCGGCGCGTCTGGCGCGTCCGGCGCGTCCGGCGCGTCCGGGGCGGGTGGCGCGGGGACATCGGCCGCCGGCAGGGCCTCGGTGGGGGCCGGCTCGGCCGCGTCCGGGCCGCCGGGCGTCTCGCCCTCCAGGCGGGCGGGCTTCGGCCGGAACCACTGGGTGGGGTCGTCGCTCATCGGGCCACAGCCTATGAGCCGGGCGGTCGGGTCCCGAGCAGGACGCTCAGACCGTCCTCAGCTCGTTATCCGTGCGTCGCCACTGCGCTGCCAGGATCGCGCACCCCAGGGTCAGCGCGGAGAGGGCGGCGAGCACGACGCCCGGGTGCCACCACGCCTGGCCCGTCGCCGTGCCGAGCAGCGCGGTGATCAGCGGGATGAATCCGGAGATCGTCGCGGCGATCGCGTAGGCGATCGCGAGGGCGCTGTAGCGGATCGGTCCGCTGAAGAGGTCGGCCATGAGACCGCCGAGGCCGGCCCAGGCGAGCGTCGGGAGCAGCCCGCCGATGATCATCGTCGCCACGAGCACCGGGAAGGTGGCGAACTGCAGCAGGAAGTACATCGGGAAGGCGATGAGGAGCGTGCCCGCGGCGCCGATCGCGACGATGCGCGCCGAGCCGATGCGGTCGGCCCAGAGCCCGAAGGTGGGAATCGAGACCAGTTGGACGAGGCTGCCGATCAGTGTCGCCGTGGCGAGCGCCTGCGGATCGAATCCGAGCTCGGTCTGGCCGTAGCTGAGCAGGTAGGTGTTCATCAGAGAGTAGGAGCCGATGCCGAGCAGCGCCGCGCCGAGGGCGACCAGGATCGCGACCGGATGTCGGGTCACCGCGGCGAGCACGGGGATCCGCGCCCGGCGGTTCTCGGTGACGAGCTCCCGGAACAGCGGCGTCTCGTCGATCCGCAACCGCATCCAGAGCGAGACCAGTAGCAGGGGGAAGGCGAGGAGGAAGGGGATGCGCCAGCCCCACGCGGCCAGCGCATCCGCCGGCATGACCGCGGCGAGCAGCACGGTGAGGGCCGCGACGAGGATGGTGCCGACGGGCGAGCCCAGCTGCGGCAGGGCGGCGTACAGCCCGCGGCGGCGGGGGCTCGCGTGCTCGACCGCGAGCAGGATGCCGCCGGACCACTCGCCGCCGAGGGACAGGCCCTGCGCGAGTCGGAGCACGAGCAGCAGCAGCGGGGCGGCGATGCCGATCTGCCCGTAGCCCGGCAGCACTCCGATGAGCCCGGTGGCGACGCCCATGATCGTGATGGTGAGCAGGAGGGTCTTCCGACGACCGAGACGATCCCCGATGTTCCCGAACAGGATCGCGCCGACCGGGCGGATGACGTAGGAGACCCCGATGAGGGCGAAGGAGGCGAGGATGCCGGCGGCCCGGTCCTGCGGCGGGAAGAACACCGCCGGGGCGAAGAGAGCGCTGAAATAGGCGAAGACGTAGAAGTCGAAGCTCTCGAGCGACCCGCCGACGAGCGCCGCCCAGACCGCCCGCCGCGCCTGCCGCGGGTTCGAGGTGGAGGCGGGCGCGGGAGCGTCGGAGAGCACGGTCACGCGTCGGTCAACCTCTCGCCCCCGGTGGGCATTCCCGGTCCGGCAGCCGCCGTGGGTCTGGTGTCGACAACAGCTGTTGTCGCCGGCGACGCGGGGGATCTCCGCCGTCCCGAGCGAGGACAGCTGTTGTCGGAGAGAGAGACGGCACGCTCTCCCGCGGCGAGGTCCGCTCGAGCGTAGGATGGCGCCACAGGCGTCGATCCGGACATCACCGGGGAGTCCTCGGAAGAACGTCCCGCGCAGGCGGGGCCAGTAGAACCGAGCGGGTCAGCCCGTCACAGCGCCGAACGAGAGGCCGCCCCGTAGCCATCCGCGGGCGGCAAGCGAGGTGGTACCGCGGCATCCGTCGTCCTCGTGCGAACGAGCACGAGAGGACGAGCATGACCTACCCCCGCCCGAGCCGGAGCGGCGACGACCCGGGTCCCGTGGTGCCGAGCCCCCGCTTCCCCGCGATCGAGGAGGGCGTGCTCGCGTTCTGGGAGCGCGACGGCACCTTCCGCGCGTCGATCCAGCAGCGCGAGGGATGCCCGGAGTGGGTGTTCTACGACGGGCCGCCCTTCGCCAACGGGCTCCCGCACTACGGGCACCTGCTCACCGGCTACGCGAAGGACGTGTTCCCGCGCTTCCAGACCATGCGCGGCAAGCAGGTGCATCGCCGGTTCGGGTGGGACACCCACGGCCTGCCCGCCGAGCTCGAGGCGATGAAGCAGCTCGGGCTGACCACGAAGGACGACATCGAGCGGATGGGCATCGGCGCCTTCAACGCGGCCGCGCGGGCATCCGTGCTCCGCTACACGCAGGAGTGGCGCGACTACGTGACCCGGCAGGCGCGCTGGGTCGACTTCGACGACGACTACAAGACCCTCGACCCGACCTTCATGGAGAGCGTGCTGTGGGCCTTCGCGACCCTGCACGGGAAGGGCCTCGCCTACGAGGGGTTCCGGGTGCTGCCGTACTGCTGGAACGACGAGACGCCGCTGTCGAACCACGAACTGCGGATGGATGAGGACGTCTACCGCTCCCGGCAGGACCAGTCCGTCACGGTGACCTTCCCGCTCGTGGGGGAGCGGGCCGAGGTGCTGGGGCTCACCGGGGTGCTGGCGCTCGCCTGGACCACCACCCCCTGGACCCTCCCGACCAACGCGGCGCTCGCCGTGGGGCCGGCGGTGGAGTACGCGGTGGTGCCGGCGTTCGACAACTCGGCGGAGTACCTGCTCGCCCTCGACACCGTGAGCGCCTACGCGAAGGAGCTCGGCTACCCCTCGGCAGAAGAGGCGCGCGCCGCCGTCTCGCGGACCCTTCTCGGAGCCGAGCTGGGCGGAGTGCACTACGACCGGCTCTGGGACTGGTACTCCGAGGCGTACGGCGAGAACGCCTACCGCGTGCTGGTCGCCGACTACGTCGCCACCGGCGAGGGCACCGGCATCGTGCATCAGGCCCCCGCCTACGGCGAGGACGACCAGCAGGTCTGCGCCGCCGCGGGAATCCCCGTCGTGCTCTCGCTCGACGACGGCGGGCGCTTCCTCTCGAGTGTGCCGCCGGTGGCGGGACAGCGCTGGTTCGACGCGAACCCGGTGCTCGTGCGCCTGCTGCGCGAGCACGGGCGCCTGTTCCGGGTGCAGAGCTACGAGCATCCGTATCCGCACTGCTGGCGGTGCCGCAATCCGCTCATCTACAAGGCGGTGTCGAGCTGGTTCGTGCGGGTCACGGAGTTCCGCGATCGGATGCTCGAGCTGAATCAGCGGATCGACTGGGTTCCGGCGAACGTCAAGGACGGCCAGTTCGGCACCTGGCTCTCGAACGCGCGCGACTGGTCGATCAGCCGCAACCGGTTCTGGGGCACCCCGATCCCGGTGTGGACCTCGGATGACCCGGAGCATCCGCGGATCGACGTGTACGGGTCGCTGGCCGAGCTCGAGCGCGACTTCGGCCGCCTGCCGCGCAACGAGTCGGGCGAGGTGGACCTGCACCGCCCCTACGTCGACGAGTTGATAAGACCGAACCCCGACGACCCCACCGGCGCCTCGACGATGCGCCGCATCGAGGACGTCTTCGACGTCTGGTTCGACTCCGGGTCGATGCCCTACGCCCAGGTGCACTACCCGTTCGAGAACCAGGACTGGTTCGAGGGCCACAGCCCCGCCGACTTCATCGTCGAGTACATCGGGCAGACCCGCGGCTGGTTCTACCTCATGCACGTGCTCTCCACGGCGCTGTTCGACCGCCCCGCCTTCCGCAGCGCGCTCAGCCACGGCATCGTGCTCGGCAACGACGGCTACAAGATGTCGAAGAGCCTGCGCAACTACCCCGGCGTGAGCGAGGTCTTCGACCGCGACGGCTCGGATGCCATGCGCTGGTTCCTCATGTCCAGCTCGGTCATCCGCGGCGGCAATCTCGTGGTCACGGAGGAGGGCATCCGGCAGGGCGTGCGCGAGTTCCTGCTGCCGCTGTGGTCGACGTACTACTTCTTCACCCTTTACGCGAACAGCGCACGACCGGAAGGGTACGAGGCGCGGCGGCGGACGGATTCGCCGCACCAGCTGGACCGGTACCTGCTCGCGCGCACCCGGCGGCTGATCGAGGAGGTCACCGCCGATCTGGAGGCCCTGGACTCGCCGCTGGCCGCGGCGAAGCTGCGCGACTTCGGCGACGTGCTCACGAACTGGTATGTGCGCCGCAGCCGCGACCGATTCTGGGCAGGCTCGGACGCCGACTCGTTCGACACGCTCTACACGGTGCTCGAGACGGTGTCGCGGGTGGCCGCTCCTCTGCTGCCGCTGACGACCGAGGAGATCTGGAAGGGGCTCACCGGCGGACGCAGCGTGCACCTGACCGACTGGCCCGAACCCTCCGAGTTCCCCCTCGACGACGACCTCATCGCCGCGATGGACGCGGTGCGGGACATCGCGTCGGCGGGTCTCGCCGTCCGGAAGGCGCACGGACTGCGGGTGCGCCTTCCGCTCGCGCGAGCCACGGCCGTGACCCCCGACGCCGACCGGCTGCGCGGCTTCGCGCCGCTGCTGGAGGACGAGCTCAATCTGAAGGCGGTCGCGTTCGAGGTGCTCACCCCGGCCAGTCTGAGTACCCACGGCATCTCGCAGCGGCTCGCCGTCAACGCGCGCGCGCTCGGCCCGCGGCTGGGGAGAAAGGTGCAGGACGTCATCCGCGCGGCGAAGTCCGGCGACTGGAGCAGCGACCCCGAGGTCCGCGTCGGCGACGAGGTGCTCCGCGAGGGCGAGTACGAGCTCGTGCTGGAGACGACGGCGGATGCGGCGGTGCAGTTCCTGCGCGGCGGCGGGTTCCTGACGCTGGACACGACCCGGACGCCGGAGCTGGAGCGGGAGGGTGTCGCGCGGGACACCATCCGGCAGATCCAGGAGGCGCGGCGCGAGGCGGGGCTGGACGTGAGCGATCGCATCCGCCTCTCCGCGTGGCTGCCCGCCGACGCCGCGGATGCGGTGGACGCCTTCCGCGCGCTCGTGGAAGCGGAGACACTGTCGGAGGTGGTGCAGGTGAGCGTGATCGAGGGTGCGCCTCGGTTCGCGCTCGAGCGACGGGAGGTGCCGGCGTGAGCGACGCGAGGGAGAACCGCGCCGAGCGGGACTGGCGTGGCGACGCCGACGGCATCTACGAGGAGCTGCTGCAGCGCCTCGCCGAGAACCAGCCGCAGCCGCGCCTGGACGCCACCCGGCGCGCGGTGGAGCTGCTGGGTGATCCGCACTCCGCCGCGCCGGTCGTGCAGGTCACCGGCACCAACGGCAAGACCTCCACGAGCCGGATGATCGAGTCGCTGCTGCGCGCCACGGGCCTGCGCACCGGCCTGCTCACCAGTCCGCACCTGCAGCGGGTGACGGAGCGCATCATGATCGACGGGGAGCCGATCGACGACGAGGCATTCGTGCGCAACGCCGAGGACATCCGCCCCTACCTGCTCATGACCGACGCCGAGCTCGTCGCGAACGACCAGCCGCCGCTGAGCTTCTTCGAGGCGCTCACCGTGCTGGCCTTCGCGTGCTTCGCCGATGCGCCCGTCGACGTGGCCGTGCTCGAGGTGGGCATGGGCGGCGAATGGGATGCCACGAACGTCGCCGACGCGCAGGTCGCCGTCTTCACTCCCATCGACCTCGACCACACCGCGCGGCTGGGTCGCACCGTGGAGGAGATCGCGCGCACGAAATCCGGGATCATCAAGCCGGCCGCGTCGGTCGTGACGGCGATCCAGCGGATCGAGGCCCTCGACGAGCTGCGCGCCGCGGCGGCGCAGAACGAGGCGCCGGTGGCGATCGAGCGGCAGGACTTCGCGCTCGAGTCGACGACGGTGGCGGTCGGCGGGCAGCTGCTCGAGATCCGCGGCCGCGCGGGACGGCACTACCGCGAGGTGTTCCTGCCGCTCTACGGCGACCACCAGGCGCAGAACGCGGCGGTGGCCGTCGCGGCGGTGGAGACGTTCCTCGGCGGCGGCAGCCGACCGCTGGATCCGGCGATCGTCGTCGACGGGCTCGGCGCCGTCACCTCGCCCGGGCGGCTGCAGCTGATCGGCGTCGAGCCGACGGTGCTGGTGGATGCCGCGCACAATCCGCACGGCGCCCGCGCCCTCGCCGCCGCCCTGCAGGAGTACTTCGACTTCGACGAGCTGGTGCTGGTCATCGGCATCCTGCACGACAAGGACGCCCGGGGAATCGTGCGGGAGCTCGCGCCCGCCGCGGCGCGCTTCCACGTCACCGCGTCCACCTCGGACCGGGCCATCCCGGCCGCGGAGCTGGACGCGATCGTGGCCGGGGAGACCGTGGAGCATGCGGTCTTCGACGCGGAGACCGAGGCGCTGGATGCCGCGCGTGCCTGGGCGGCGCAGTCTCCGCGCCGAGCGGTGGTCGTGACCGGGTCGATCACGCTCGTGGCCGACGCGATGCGCCTCGCGCAATCCGAGGGCTGGAAGTGAGCGAGCCCGAACCCCCGCGCGGCAAGCCCCGGGGGTTCCCGCCCGACCCGACAGCCGGAATCTCCCCGAACGCAGGAGATCCCCGCGGTACCGACCGAGAACAGCTGTTGTCCCGGAAAGGGAGGCGCTCGCGGCGCCAGCGGAGCGCCTCCGAATCGCTGCTCGCCGTCGCTCTGGGGCTGGAGGCGGCGGTGATGTTCTTCGTCGCGCTCACGGTGTTCGGCCTCCGCGCCCTGCCGGCGCCGGTCGCGCTCGGCGGGGGAGCCGCCGCGATCCTTGTGCTCGTCCTCGCCACCGGGCTGGTGCGCTGGCCCGCCGGGGTGTGGCTGGGCTGGGCGCTGCAGGTCGCGCTCGTGGCGACCGGGCTCATCCTCCCGGTCATGTGGGGCATCGGCGCCCTCTTCGCCGGAATCTGGATCTACTGCTTCGTCACCGGCCGCCGGCTCGACCGGAACTCGGCCACCGCCCCCACGGAAGGAACCCCATGAACGTCGAAGAGACTCTCGTCCTCATCAAGCCGGACGGGGTGGCCCGCAACCTCACCGGCGAGTTCCTGCGCCGCATCGAGGCGAAGGGCTACCAGCTGGTCGACATCCGGATGCTCGAGCCCGAGCTCGAGCTGCTCGCGGCGCACTACGAGGAGCACCAGGGCAAGCCCTTCTACGAGCCTCTCGTCGAGTTCATGCAGTCCGGGCCCGTCGTCGCCGTGCGGGTGGCGGGGAATCGGGTCGTCGAAGGTTTCCGCTCGCTCGCGGGGGCCACCGATCCGACGACCGCGGCTCCGGGCACCATCCGCGGCGACCTCGGCCGCGACCGGGGCCTCGCCGTGCAGCAGAACCTCGTGCACGGCTCCGATTCGGCCGAGTCCGCCGCCCGCGAGCTCGCCCTCTGGTTCGGGTAGCCCGACCGCCTCGAAGGCGCCCCCGGCCTCAGCCCTGCGCGGCCCGGTTGATGACCGAGATGATGTCGTTCTGCCGGTCCCAGAGCTTCCCGTTCACCGTCACCGTCGGCGTGGCGAACCCCTGGGGGCCTTGCAGGTTCGGATCGGACGTCGCGAGCTGGGTGGCCGAGGTCACCCAGGAGCGGAAGCTCCCGCCGCGGATGCACGACTCCACCCGGTCGTTGCGCACCCCGGCGCTGCGGATGAGGGAGATCATCCGGTCGTTGGAGAGCCCGGGTGTCTGCTCGGTGCCCTGGTTCTTGTACAGGGTGACGAGGGCATCCAGGAACCCGGACGGGGCGTAGTTGGCCACGCAGGCCGCGAGGTTCGCGGCCCGGTCCGGGTAGTCGCTGGTGTAGGCGCCCTGCAGGATCGCCACCGGCTTGATCTCGAGCGAGATCTTCCCGTCGGCGACCATCTGCTCCAGCTGCGTCGCGTTCTGGCCCTCGAACGCCTTGCACGCCTCGCAGGTGAGGTCGACGTAGGTCTGCACCTTCACCGGCGCATCGCCGGTCGCCGGCGCCACCGGCTTCTGCCCCTTCTTGAGCCCCGGCGTCGGGACGTACTGCGCCTCCGACCCCTTCTGGACGTAGAGGATGCCGTTGCTGGCCATGTTCTTCGGTCCGCCGGGCAGGGCCACCGCCGCCTTGGGCTGCAGGGCGATCACCGCGACGACCACCGCGACGAGGAGGATCACCCCGAGGGAGACGAGTGTCGGCACGAGCACCTTCATCGTGCGCTGGCGCTTCTCCCGCTTCTCCCGGGCGAGGCGCGCCGCTTCGCGGGCCTCGTCGATGCGCTGCTTCTTGGTCTGGTTCACCGCGGCCACGGGTCGAAGCTAGAGGACGAGGGTCATGCTTGTCTGAGAGCACGCGGAGCCCCGGCGGATCATCGGAGGTAGTAGCCGATCAGATCGAACTTCAGCTGGATGAGCAGGGCGATCACCAGGTAGGCCAGGAGAACGACGAGCGGGGACCAGCGCAGCAGGAATCGGCCCGCGGGTCGAGCGCCGGAGCCGAACACGCCGCGGGACAGGTTCAGTGCGGTCGTCGCGACGAGCGCGAGGATCGTCACCGACCAGGTGAGCAGACACCAGGTGCAGAGCCTCCCGAGCACCAGGAAGGTCTGGGTCATCAGCCAGATGCAGAAGACCATCGCGGCCGTGAGCCCGACGTTGGTCGCGACCCAGAACCACCGGGCGTAGCGAGCCCCGGCGACCGCGCCCATCACGATGGCGAGCACCACCGCCCAGCCGACCACGCCGAGCAGCGGGTTCGGGAACCCGAACACCCTGCCCTGCGGGGACAGCAGGTTCGTCGTGCACTCCACGAACGGGTTGATCGTGCAGGTGAGCTCCGCCTTCGGGTTCTTCAGCACCGTGAACTCGTCGACGGTCAGCTGGAAGGCGGCGAGCAGGCCGAGGCCGGCGGCGACCAGCATGGTCACGAGGTAGGCCGTCGGGATGCGAGTGCGAGGCGCGTCGGTCACGCCCCGCATCCTCGCATGCGCGGCGGCGTGCTGACCCGCCCCCGTGCGGGGACGTGCGATACTGGAGCGCCGTCGTCGGGCCGCGCCCGTCGACACCGCACATGACTTTCCGGGCACACCGTTCATTCGGGATCACCGGGCCGCGGGCCTCGACCGAGTGCCCGCGTCGGATGCCGGCTCCGAGCGCGTCGTGACAGGACGCGGACCGCACGAGCGGTCGACACGGATGTGAGCGGATGCCGCGGCATCCGCCCCGAGGGATACCCGGACGAGTGGCGCGGCTGCTCCGCCGGACGAGGAGTGCACCAGCGATGGTGGAAGAGCAGCCCACGAAGCGCCCGCGTTTCGGACGACGCCGACGCGGTCCGGACAGCGATCAGGCCGAGAGTGCGGCCGACGCCGTCGTGGCCGAGAGCGCACCCGCCACGGAGCCCGCGTCCGAGCCGGAGCCCGCCCGCGAGCCGGAGCCCGCGTCCGAGCCGGAGCCCGCGCGCGAGCCGGAGCCCGCCCGCCCGCCGGACCCGAAGCCCGATCCGGAACCGAAGCCCGACCCGGTCGCTTTCGGGGCGGGGACCACCGCGCTCCTGTTCCGCGCGCCGGATCTGCCCACCTTCATCCCGCCGCCGCCGGGGCAGCCGTTCCGCGAGGAGGCGCAGCCGGATGAGGCGGCCGGCACGTCCCGCCGCCGCAACCGCCGCCGCGCCGGCGATGAGCCGCGCGAGGGGGACGACGCGCCGAATACGACGACCCGGGTTCGCGCGCCGCGTCAGGCGCCCGCGCCGATCACCGAGCCGCAGCGCATCAAGGGCTCCACCCGCCTCGAGGCGAAGAAGCAGCGCCGCCGGGAGGGCCGCGATCAGGGGCGCCGCCGCACGGTGATCACCGAGTCGGAGTTCCTCGCCCGCCGCGAGAGCGTCGAGCGCTCGATGGTGGTCCGCGAGGCGCATGGGCGCATCCAGATCGCCGTGCTCGAGGACGGCGTGCTGGTCGAGCACTACGTCGCCCGCGCGCAGGACGCCAGCCTCATCGGGAACGTCTACCTGGGTCGCGTGCAGAACGTGCTGCCGAGCATGGAGGCGGCGTTCGTCGACATCGGCCGCGGACGCAACGCGGTGCTCTACTCGGGCGAGGTCGACTGGGATGCCGTGCAGGCGGCATCCGAGACGAAGAACCAGCCGCGCAAGATCGAGCTCGCGCTGAAGCCGGGAGATCGGGTGCTCGTGCAGGTCACGAAGGATCCCGTGGGACACAAGGGCGCCCGGCTCACCAGCCAGGTCAGCCTGCCGGGCCGGTACCTCGTCTACGTGCCGAAGGGCTCGATGAACGGGATCAGCCGCAAGCTGCCCGACACCGAGCGGGCGCGGCTCAAGCGCATCCTGAAGGACGTGCTCCCCGACGACGCCGGCGTCATCGTGCGCACCGCCGCGGAGGGCGCCACCGAGGAGCAGCTGACCCTCGACGTGCAGCGGCTGACCACGCAGTGGGCCGAGATCGAACGGGCCATCGAGATCGGCCAGGTTCCGCAGATGCTGCACTCCGAGCCCGACCTGCTGATCAAGATCGTGCGCGACGTCTTCAACGAGGACTTCCAGCGGATGGTGATCGCCGGCGACGACGCGCTGGTCACCATCGAGCGCTACCTCGGCTCGGTCGCCCCCGACCTCGTGGCGAGGATCGAGCGCTACCAGGGCGAGCGGGACGCCTTCGACGAGTTCCGCGTTTCGGAGCAGATCGAGAAGGCGCTCGAGCGGAAGGTGTGGCTGCCCTCCGGGGGGTCGCTCATCATCGACCGCACCGAGGCGATGACGGTCGTCGACGTGAACACGGGCAAGTTCGTCGGATCCGGCGGCAACCTCGAGGAGACCGTCACCCGCAACAACCTCGAGGCCGCGGAGGAGATCGTGCGTCAGCTGCGGCTGCGCGACATCGGCGGCATCATCGTGGTCGACTTCATCGACATGGTGCTGGAGACCAATCGCGACCTCGTGCTGCGACGCCTGGTCGAGTGCCTCTCGCGCGACCGTACGAAGCACCAGGTCGCCGAGGTCACATCGCTAGGGCTCGTGCAGATGACCCGCAAGAAGCTCGGGCTCGGACTGCTCGAGTCCTTCAGCGAGGCGTGCGAGGTCTGCGCCGGACGGGGCGTCATCGTGCATCACGACCCCGTGACCCGGCACCGCGGCGGCGAGAACGGCAACGGCAACGGCGGAGGCAACGGCGGGGGCGGTCGCGGGCGCCGAGGGCGCGGGAACGGCGCCGCCACCTCCGGCGGATCGGCCGCGAGCACCACGCCCGGCAGCGGCAACGGCACCCACGCGATCACCGACGACGTGCGCAACGCGCTCTCCCGCATCGCCGCATCAAGCGCCGCCGCGCATACGCCCGACCTCGCGGTCGCGGCCGCGGATAGCGCGCCGGAGGAGATCGGGGAAGGGGCGGTGGCGGATGCGGCCGTCGAGGTCCTCGAGCTTCCGCTCGAGCCCGCCGTCGCGTCGCGCGCCCGGGTCAGCTCTGCCGACGCGGAGAACATCCTGGGCTCCGTCCTCGATGCTCTGCCCGAGCCGAAGAAGCCCGGTCAGGGGCGCGCCCGGGGCCGGCGCGTGTCGACCACGACGGTCACGCCGGGGGAGTAGCCCGCCGCTCGCGCATGGTGACCCGCAGCCCCGAGGCGACGAGGCGGTTGCGGAGTTCCTTCGCGCTCACCCGGGTGGCGCCGAGCCCGACCAGATCGGGCAGGCGGTCCGCGGGGACGTCGTAGTGATCGCGGTCGAACGCGCGCCGCGGGATCCCGGCCCGCCCGGCGAACGCGTGCAGCTCCTGGTAGGAGGTGTCGCTCACCAGGTGCGCCCAGAGTCGTCCGTGCGCGGGCCACATCGGCTCGTCGACGAGGATCATCCCGGCTCACGCTACCGCCGCCCCCGGGCGCTTTGACCGGATTCGCGGATCTCGCGTATACTCGACCCTCGGTGTCCGCTGGCTCTGCCGCGTCGCCAGCCCGCAGATCCTGCGGGTCGCAGCCTGCGGAACAGCAGTGGTCCGATCGGCTCGTCAGCTTCCAGGAGTAAGGAATCCCCGTGGTCTACGCAGTAGTGCGCGCCGGCGGTCGGCAGGAGAAGGTCGAGGTCGGCACGGTCGTCGTCCTCGATCGCATCGCCGCCCGTGAGGACGGCACCATCCAGCTCGCCCCCGTGCTGCTCGTGGACGGGGACACGATCACCCACGATGCGAAGGACCTCGCGAAGGTCACCGTCACCGCCGAGGTGCTCGGGAACGAGCGCGGCAAGAAGATCGTGATCCAGAAGTTCAAGAACAAGACCGGCTACAAGAAGCGCCAGGGGCACCGCTCCGAGCTGACCCGGGTCAAGATCACCGGCATCGGCGGCAGCACCGCCGGGAAGAAGAAGTAGGGGACACCTCATGGCACACAAGAAGGGCGCGTCCTCGACCCGCAACGGTCGCGACTCCAACGCGCAGTACCTCGGCGTCAAGCGTTTCGGCGGCCAGGTGGTGAAGGCGGGCGAGATCATCGTGCGTCAGCGCGGTACGCACTTCCACCCCGGTGCCGGGGTGGGCCGCGGCGGCGACGACACCCTGTTCGCCCTGCAGCCCGGCGCGGTGCAGTTCGGTCGGAAGGGCGGCCGCAAGGTCGTCAACATCGTCGAGGTCCCGGCGGCGGTCTAGCCGCCCGGCAGCGATTCTTTCCACGAGAGGGCGGGCTTCGGCTCGCCCTCTCGTCGTCTCACCGGCCGACACGTCGGCAGCACATCGAAAGGGGATGCCATGGTCAGCTTCGTCGATCAGGTGACCCTGCACCTGCGGGCGGGACACGGCGGGAACGGCTGCGTCAGCGTGCGCCGGGAGAAGTTCAAGCCGCTCGCGGGACCGGACGGCGGCAACGGGGGCGACGGCGGCGACATCACCCTGGTCGCGGACGTGCAGGAGACCACCCTGCTGAGCTACCAGCGGGGACCGCATCGGAACGGCGGCAACGGCGGGCCCGGGATGGGTGACGACCGTACCGGCTATCAGGGCGAGAACCTCGTGCTCCCGGTTCCGGTGGGCACGGTCGTCCGCGACGCCGACGGGGCGGAACTGGCCGACCTCGCGCATCCGGGAATGCGGATCGTGGTCGCCCCGGGCGGTCGGGGTGGGCTTGGGAACGCCGCGCTCGCCACGGCGAAGCGGAAGGCGCCCGGGTTCGCGCTGCTCGGCACCCCGGGGTGGGAAGGCGACATCCGCCTCGAGCTCAAGACCGTCGCCGACGTCGCTCTCGTCGGCTACCCGAGCGCCGGGAAGTCGAGCCTCATCGCCGCGCTCAGCGCCGCGAAGCCGAAGATCGCCGACTACCCCTTCACCACTCTGCACCCCAACCTCGGCGTGGTCGAGGCCGGTTCCGTGCGCTACACCGTGGCGGATGTGCCGGGGCTCATCGAGGGAGCCAGCGACGGGCGTGGGCTCGGTCTCGAGTTCCTCCGCCACGTCGAGCGCTGCAGCGCGCTGGTGCACGTGCTCGACTGCGCGACGCTCGAGCCGCACCGCGATCCGCTCTCCGACCTGGACGTGATCCTCGGCGAACTCGCCCGCTACCCGGTGCCGGAGGGTCAGCTGCCGCTCCTCGACCGCCCGCAGCTCGTCGCTCTCAACAAGGCCGACGTGCCCGAGGCGCACGACCTCGCCGAGCTCGTGCGACCCGACCTCGAGGCCCGCGGGTTCCGCGTCTTCGAGGTGTCGGCCGTGAGCCGCGCGGGGCTCCGCGAGCTGTCGTTCGCGATGGCGGGCCTGGTCGAGGCGGCGCGAGCCGATGCGCTGGCCGCGCCGGAGCCCGAGCGCATCGTGCTGCACCCGCGCGCCGTCGACGCGAAGGACTTCGAGATCCGCGTGGAGCACGATGCGCTCGGCGATCCGCTGTACCGGGTGCTCGGCGGCAAGCCGCAGCGGTGGGTGCAGCAGACCGACTTCACGAACGACGAAGCCGTCGGCTACCTGGCCGACCGGCTCGCGAAGCTCGGGGTGGAGGACGCCCTGTTCGCGCACGGGGCGGTGCCCGGATCGACCGTGGTGATCGGAGCCGGCGACGGCGTGGAGTTCGACTGGGAGCCGACGCTGACCTCCGCGGCAGAGCTGGCCGTCGCGCCGCGCGGCACCGACCCGCGCCTCGACGGCAATCGCCGCGCCACCCGCGGGGAGCGCCGGCAGAGCTACTACGAGCGGATGGATGCCAAGGCCGACGCGCGGGAGGAGCTGCGGCGGGAGCGCGACGCAGGTCTCTGGACCGATCAGTACACCGACGACCACGCCGACGCCGCCGGGAGCGCGAGGGCCGAGCCCGAGGAGACGGCGTGACCGGGGTGCTGCCCTCGGGCGCGAACCCCGAGGTCGCCGCCGTGCGCGCCGAGGTTCTCGCCGCGCGCCGCATGGTGGTGAAGGTCGGCTCCTCGTCGATCAGCGGCGACAACGCCACGCAGATCGACCCTCTGGTCGACGCCCTCGCCGCGGCGCACGCCCTCGGCGTCGAGGTGGTGCTGGTCTCTTCCGGCGCGATCGCCACCGCGATCCCCTTCCTCGATCTCGGCAGGCGACCCACCGATCTCGCGACCCAGCAGGCCGCCGCTGCGGTGGGCCAGAACGTGCTGATGTGGCGCTATCAGACGAGCTTGGACCGCTACCGCATCCTCGCCGGGCAGGTGCTGCTCACCGCAGGCGACCTGGAGAACCCCGCGCACCGCTCGAATGCGCAACGGGCCATGGAGCGCCTGCTCGGCCTGCGCATCCTGCCGATCGTGAACGAGAACGACACCGTCGCGACGCACGAGATCCGCTTCGGCGACAACGACCGCCTCGCGGCGCTCGTGAGCGAGCTGATCGGCGCCGACCTGCTCGTGCTGCTCAGCGACATCGACGCGCTCTACACCCACCCGCCCGAGCATCCGGCGGCCGAGCCCATCTTCCGGGTCGCGTGGGACGACGACCTCTCCTCGGTGGAGATCGGGGACATCGGATCGGCCGGGGTCGGCACCGGCGGCGCGGGCACGAAGATCGCCGCGGCGAAGCACGCCGGCCATGCGGGCGTTCCGGTGCTGCTCACCTCCGCCAACCGGGTGGGCGCGGCGCTCTCGGGTCAGCTCACCGGCACCTGGTACGAGGCCGCCCCCCGCTCCTGAGCGCGGTCAGCCCCACCGGCGGCCCGCATCGTCCCCACTGCTAGGGTGCACCCCGATGACGGACGAGTGGGCCGATTCTCGGCTGGATCTGCCCCGGCCGCTCCCCGCCCGTGGCCGAGGCGAGGCCCTCCGCACCGAGCTCCGCGCGGCCATCCGCAGCGGCCGGCTCCCCGCCGGCAGACGGCTGCCTCCTTCGCGCATCCTCGCCGCCGACCTCGGGGTCGCTCGCAACACGGTGGCGGATGCGTACGGCCGACTGGCCGCGGAGGGCTGGCTGGAGACGCTGGTGGGTTCGGGAACGCGGGTCGCCGCCGGGCGCAGCGCGGATGCCGCGGCCCGGACCGCCGCCGAGCAGCCGACGCCCCGCCTGGATCTGCGTCCGGGGCACCCCGACCTGTCGTCGTTCCCCCGCGCCGCCTGGTCGCGTGCGCAGGCGGCCGCGCTCGCCGACACCCCGGCGACGGCGCTCGGCTACGACGATCCGCGCGGCGGCCTCGAGTTGCGCACGACGCTGGCCGGCTACCTCGCCCGCGCGCGCGGCGTCGACGCCGATCCGCATCGCATCGTGCTCACCACCGGCTTCGGCGACGGGGTCGCCTCGGTGTGGCAGCTGCTCGTCCGCGAGGGCGCCCGGCGCCTGGGCGTCGAGGAGCTGAGCCTCCCGCCGTTCCGTCGCTCCGCCGAGGCGGCGGGACTCGAGCTCGTGCCGGTCCCCATCGACGAGCAGGGGGCGGACGCAGCGGGCGTCCGGGCGGATGCGCTGCTCGTCACCCCCGCCCACCAGTTCCCCACCGGGGTGGTCCTCTCGGCGGAGCGCCGACGCGCGCTGGGTGAGCGGATCGCCGCAGGCACGCTCGTCGTGGAGGACGACTACGACGGCGAGTTCCGCTTCGACCGCTCGCCGGTGGGCGCCCTGCAGGGGCTGCTGCCGGACGGCGTCGTGTACACGGGCACGGTCAGCAAGACCCTGGCACCGGGCGCCCGCCTCGGCTGGCTCGTCGTTCCCGAGCGGATGGCGCTGCCGCTGGCCGAGCTCCGCTCGGAGACCGGCGGGGCACCCTCGGTGATCGAGCAGCGCACCCTGGCCCGGCTCATCGACTCCGGCGCCTACGACCACCACGTGCGGCGCATGCGGACGCTCTACCGCCGACGTCGGGACGAGCTCGGGATGCGGCTCGACGCGGAGGGCATCCGCTCGCGGGGCATCGCGGCGGGACTGCACGTCGTCGTCGAGCTGCCGAACGGCCAGGGGGAGGAGGCGGTCATCGCCCGGGCCGCGGATGCCGGCCTGGCCCTCGACGGGCTTGCGGGGTATGCGATGCCCGGGGCGGCTCGTCGGCCCCCGTCGCTCGTCGTGGGATACGGCGCACCGACCCCGCACCTCTGGCCCGCTGCGCTGGAGGCGCTCGCGGCGGTGCTCGCGCACGGTCGCCCTGCCGCGTCCCGGACGGGGTGAGCGGAAGGGCGGCGCGGCGTGTCGACACCGCGGCGCTCCCCGGTCGAGCACGGGTGCCGGGGCTAGAGTGAACGGGCTCGCCGCCTTCCGGAAGGACCTCACTCCGATGCTCATGACCCTCGTCGCTGCAGCGGAGGAGAAGGCGACCCTCTTCCTTCCGAACTGGGCCTTCCCGCTCATCGCCGCGATCGTCTTCCTGCTCCTGGCGCTCGTGGTGTGGAGCTACCGCAACGTAGCCAATCGCCACGCCGACGCGACCGGGGGGAACACCCGCGGCGAGCACGCGGAGCCCGGCGGCGGGGGCCACCGCTGACCGACGCCCGGCGCCGTCGCATCGGAGTGATGGGCGGCACCTTCGACCCGATCCACCACGGCCACCTCGTCGCGGCGAGCGAGGTCCGCCAGCACTTCGAGCTCGACGAGGTGCTCTTCGTCCCCACCGGCCAGCCGTGGATGAAACGCGGAGTCACGGAGGCGGAGCACCGCTATCTGATGACCGTCGTCGCCACCGCCTCCAACCCCGACTTCACGGTGAGCCGGGTCGACATCGACCGGAGCGGACCCACCTACACGGCCGACACGCTCCGCGACATCCGGGCGCAGCATCCGGACGCCGACCTGTACTTCATCACCGGCGCGGATGCGGTCACCCAGATCCTGCAGTGGAAGGACAGCGACGAGCTCTGGCCGCTCGCGCACTTCGTGGCCGTGTCGCGCCCCGGCCACCCCCTGAGCATTCGCGGGCTGCCGGAGCACAGCGTAAGCTCGTTGGAAATCCCGGCGCTGGCCATCTCGTCGACGGATTGCCGGATCCGGGTGAGCCGAGGCCACCCGGTCTGGTATTTGGTCCCCGACGGCGTCGTCCAGTACATCTCCAAGCATCACCTGTATCGGAACCAGAACAGCCGCAGCCAGACCCATCGGAGTACCACATGACCGCCTTCTCAGACCAGCCGTGGTCGCGGTCCGAGGACGATGAGACCGGCGCTCCGGCGCCGCGGCGGACTCCGCTCTCGCCGGGAGCGCCCGCCGAGCCGCTCATCTATCAGACCCAGCAGCGCGTGCCGGGGGAGCCGGGCATGTTCCGCCCCCGTCGACCGCATCCGGGGCCCGCGGAGGAGGACCCGACGCAGGCCATGCCGGCCCAGGATGCGCCGCAGTACCGACGTCGCGACTTCAGCCCCGAGGGACGGCGGGCGGTGCCCTCGTGGGCTCCCGCCTACGCCCAGGGCGACGGCGGATACCCCTCCTCCGAGCGGCTCGACTACCAGACGCTCGGGCACCAGGAGGTGCGCGCCGCGGTGGAACGCAGCCGCGGCTTCGCGGCGCCGTCCGAGACACCGGCCGCTTCGGAGGCGTCGCTCCTGCCGATGACCGGGGCGATCCCGATGTCGACGCCCGAGCAGCCGCTGACCCGGCGTCAACTGCGCGCCCTGCGCGAGCAGCAGGAGCGTGACGAGCAGGCCGCGGCCGGCACCGAAGACGGCACGCCGCCGCCCGAGGACGAGCGGCCCGCTTTCGTGGACTCCGCCGCGCCGGCGACCTTCGCCGTCCCCGTGCAGCCGGCCCCCGTCGCCGCGCCCGATTCGGAGACCGCCGCAGCACTCGCGGCGGAGACGGCAGACGAGCGGCTTGCAGCGGCGCTCGATTCCGCCCCGACAGCGTGGGATCCCGCCCCGACGGGGTTCGAGCCCGCCCCCACCGATTCCGCCCCGCCCCCGACCGAGCCCGCCCCGGCGGCGTCCGATCCCGCCCCGGCGGCGTCCGATCCCGTCCCGGCGGCGTCCGACACGACGGGCGAGGCGTCATCGGACGGTACCGGGGAGGCGTCGTCGTCGGAGAGCTTGGACGACTGGATGGCGAAGGTGTTCGACGCCCCGGCCGCGGTGCCGGGCGAGGCCACCGAACCCTCCGCCCCCGTGGCGCTGGTCGAGCCGCCGGAGCCCGAGCACTGGGAGCCGGGGACCCATGACCGGCCCGGAGCCCCGTCCGTGTTCGACGCGCTCTTCACGCCGCCGTCGCCGGCAGAGCCCGCCGTCGCCGAGCTTCCGGAGGAGGAGCCTCCGGCCGCGGTCGATCCCTCCGATCCGCTCGCCTTCCTCGGGGCGCAGCCGCGCCCCTCCGACCGCGTGGACCTTCCCGCTCCCGGATCCGCCGCACAGTCCGGGCCGGAGCAGTTCACGCCCGAGACGGCGCCGCAGCCTCCGGCTCCGGAGGACGCGGCCGATCCGACCGCCGAGGAGATCGTGGTCGAGGAGGAGTCGCCGAACGCGCCGGTCGACGAGGTCGCGGAGGTGCATCCGGTCGTCCTGGACGCTCGGCCGGTGCCGGCGGAGCCGGTCGGTCAGGCGCCCGCCGCCGAGGTGCCCACCGGGCACTGGAGCCAGCAGGCCGCCGCGGACGACGACGCGCACTCGCTCTCCCGAGACGTCGCCGGCGGACACGGGGCCGTCACAACGAACGCCCTCGTGCTGCCCTCGATCCCGCAGCAGGAGCTGTCCGGTCCGCTGGCGAACACCGGCGAGATCCTCATCACCGGATCGATCGACCTGCCGCGCAGCCTCTCCTCGACCGGGGCGCATCCGACGCAGCTCGACGAGTCCCGCCTGGACCACGAGCTCGACCCGGGCGATCAGCAGGTCGTCTCCGCCGACTCCCAGCCGATCCGGGCCATCAGGGCCGTGTCGACCCACACCTCGACCCGCGGCATGATGCTGAACACCAAGCCGAAGGGGAATCGCAGCCTGACCGTGCTCATCATCGTCACCGGTGCGCTCGCGCTCGCGGTCGGCGCCGTCCTCGTGGTCGGCCTGCTCAGCAACGCGTTCTGATGGCGCGCATCCGAAGGATCTCGTGACCGCTTCCCCTCACGCCCGCACCCTGCTCGAGACCGCGGCCCTCGCCGCCGACTCCAAGCAGGCCGAGGACCTGGTGGCGCTGGACGTATCGGGTCCGCTGCCGCTGACCGATGTCTTCCTCATCGCCAGCGGACGGAACGAGCGGCAGGTCTCCTCGATCGCCTCGGAGATCGAGGAGAAGCTGATCGAGTCGGGCGCGAAGCCGATCCGCCGCGAGGGCCGCACAGAGGGCCGTTGGGTGCTGATGGACTTCGGCGACCTCGTCGTCCACGTCTTCCACGAGGAGGACCGGATGTACTACTCGCTCGAGCGGCTCTGGCGGGACTGCCCGACCATCCCCCTCGACCTCCCTGCGCACGAGCGCCCCGCGTAGCGCTACGGGCGCTGCAGCCACGGCCGCAGCGCCCGAGTCACCAGGGGCAGGGCCAGATAGGTCATCACCGGGGTCACGGCGACCACCAGCACGAGCACCCGGATCCAGAGCGGCCACCCCGCGTCGACCAGCCCGATGAGCGCGTTCGCCAGCAGGCTCAGCGGGAAGAACACGACGAATATCGCCACCATCTGCTTCCAGCGCGGCGGGCTGGCGGCATCCCGGATCGTCTCCACCGTCGCCGGCTCGTCGAACCAGCCCTCGATGCCGGTGCGGCGCTGCTGCCGCTCGTCGGCGATCAGCCCCTGCGCGGAGGCGACCCACCAGGCCCGCTCGGAGGAGCGCTCCCACGCCTCCAGGCTCGGTCGATCCGCGAAGCGGAACAGCATGTGCCACTGGTCGCCGTCGGTGTCCGACCGCACCCATCCCGACCCGAGATAGCCGGGCTTCACCGCCATCAGGTCCTGCCCCGCCCGGGCCCATGCCGCGACTTCGAGCGCGCGGTGCGGGACGACGGTGCGGGTGATGCTGACGTTGATGGGGTCGGCCATGCCCCCATCCTCACCGTTCGGCCGGTGGGGCCCGGTGTAGTAACCTGTCGGAGTTGCCCACGAGGGCCGCGGGCCTGTGGCGCAGCTGGTAGCGCACCTGCATGGCATGCAGGGGGTCAGGGGTTCGAATCCCCTCAGGTCCACCCAAAGTGTCTTACGGGAACACGCGACATCGAAAGATGTTGAGTGTTCCCGTTTCGCTTCCTTGCCTTCGTCGCCGCTGTCGTGTGCTTCGCGAAAGATCGTCGCGAACGGTTCCGCGAGGCGTGGGCGTAGCTGCTCGTCGTCAGTGATGTCCAGGCGCGTGAAGAACGCTTGGTTCGCGAGTCGTCTGTCGGCGTCGCCGGAATGCGTGTAGGCGTGGTGCGCGTCGGTCAGGAGTCGTAGCGAGTCGTGGAGGAATGCGCGTCCGCCGGTGTGGTGTTCGCTGTGCTCGGCGAGGCGACGGTTGATGTCGGCCAGTCCTGCGCGGATGCGGTCTTGGTGGCGTTTGAGTGTGTCGAGATCGATGGCGTCGGCGAAGTGCGCGGCGAGGAGCTTGTCGGACTCGGATTCCAACCTGGCTCGGTTCGCCGTCAGATCGGCAAGTTCCTGGTCTTGGCCGGTGTTGCGCTTGTCGAATGCCGCATCAACGTCGGCCGCGATTCGTTGGTAGGTGGTGTCGTTGATCGTGATGTTCGCGTAGGAGTCCGCGACGAGACGTTCCGCGACCGCGACGGGAACCGCGCGTCTGGTGCAGGTCGTCTTCTTCGCAGCGCGGCCAGAGCAGATGAAGTAGGCGTAGGTGACACCGCGTGGGTTGGTGGCGAAGTCGAGCAGCATCCGCGACCCGCAGGTGCCGCAGTGCAGCAGGCCTTTGAGGTGGTGGGCGTGCTGGACGTGCCGGGTCATCTTCGCCGTCCGCGCCCGGAGCAGCGACTGCACCTTGTCGAACAGCGCAGGCTCCACGATGGGATCATGCGCGCCCGGATGCAGCGCACCTTTGTAGCGGATCACGCCCACGTAGTACGGGTTGGTGAGCAGCTTGTAGAGGGTGTTCTTCCCCAGCGGCTTCGAGGGCCGCTTCGGCGTCGGCACCGTGAGTAGCCCGCGTGCGGTGAGGTCGCGGAGGAGGCCGGTGACGGAGGTCTCGCCTTCGGCGTAGTGCTCGAACGCCCAGGTGATGAGCGGTGCTCGTTCGGGATCGACCTCGACCGTGCGAACTTCCCGGCCCGCGTCGTCGGTGCGGCGGACGTTGAGGTAGCCGATGGGTGCGCGCATCGGGGTGCCGCCCTGGGCGACCTTCTGGGTCAGGCCCTTGGTGACTTCGGTGGCGAGATTGCGGCTGTAGAACTCCGCAATACTCGACATGATGCCGTGCACGAGCATCCCCGACGGCGTCTGATCGATGCTCTCGGTCGCCGACACCAGGGTGACGCCTGCGCCTATGAGTGCTTCGTGGATTTTCACATCGTCCGAACGGTTGCGGGCGAGCCGGTCGAGCTTGTGGACGATGCAGAACGTGATCCGGGTGGCGGCGATGAACGCCAACATCTCCTGCAACCCATCCCGATCCGCAGACCTCGCAGACTCACCGGCATCCACGAACTCCCGCACAACCCGCGCGCCCAGTTCGTTGGCCTTCCTCGCGTTGGCCTCTCGCTGCGCGGGGATCGAGAACCCCTCCTCGGTTCCGCCCCGCTCAGCCTGCTCACGGGTCGAGACGCGGAGATAGGACACAGCCAGCAGCACCGGCCGATCGTCCGCTTGCGCGTTGGTCGGGATGACTGTGGGAGCGGTGGTGGTCATGCGCTGCTCTTTCGTCGGTGCAACAGCTCGGGTTCTTCATGCTCTTCTACTCTGCCGCGCGCATCTGACATCGGGCTCAGATTCGCAGGCATCGGGAGGTCGTAAGGGTCAGGTTCCCCGGCCCGGTAAGCCTCCCAACGCGCCTGGGTGATGTTCAGCACCCACTCCACGAGCTTCCCCATGTCGGGTTTGGCACGGCGGATCGTGCGGAGACGGAGCTGCCCCGGATCGCTCCCCGCCCCTGCCCCGAGCGCAGCCCGGTTTTGCGCCGCGTGTGGTGGGCGCTCACGGGTCGGGGCTGGGGTCAGGCCACTCACCACCAATCTCACACAAAAGCAGATACGCCAGAACCAAGGTAGCACACTCCTCGCGTAACGGCCATTGTTTGAGATGAAGTGGTGGTTCCACTACGATCAGAGGCATGAGTCAAGACGTGGAGGACATGCCGCTGCTGGTCCCCGAAGACCTGCCAGCAGGCTGGGTGATGCCTGATCCTCCCGTGATCGCCTCTTCTGCCGACTCGGTAGCCATCGATGCCGCGCTCAAGTACGACAAGCGGACATACCCCACGCCGGGGCCGGACGGGAACCTGAGCGGGTATAACGATGGTCGCGACGGTCGCTGGTTCCTCATCGAGCACACCCAGTCCCATACCCGCGTGCTGCTACGCCTGCAACGCCAATACCTCATGCACCAAGAGCCAATGGGTGAAGTGCGGATCACGGGGATCGTCTACCTGCCCGAGCTGGCGGGCGATCCCGTAGCCAGCCCGATGCTGCGAAATCTCCCCACGTCGCGGATTGAGGCGGCGATCAACCGCCGCCAGTTCACCGTCACCGGAGCCACCCGCTTCGAGGGCGGCAGGCTCACCATGCCCTCGGGCCGCATTCTCCACTCCTCAGAGGTCATGCAGCCGCTGGGGAACCCGAAGCGGATCGCGGACTTCTACGAAGTCGTCGCCCTCCAACACACCCGCCTCGTCGACGACGGGGAGACGAACCCGACCGCGAAGATGGCAGAAATCAGCCGCGTCCCCCTCTCCACCGCACAAGGGTGGGTCGCACGCGCACGCGCCAAGGGACTCCTCCCACCCGGACGGCGCGGGCGCGCAGGATGACCAAGACCCGAGGCCGCCTGCGGCGTGGGAGTCGACCATGAATCGGACGCCTGACGCCGAGAGTCACGGTCTCAACGGTGTCCCCGCCTCGATCGACCTGGCCTATCCGTTCACCGGGTACTGGCTCGTCCAGAACAGCCCCGCGAACCGGGTTCCCAGCCACGGCGCGCACGCCTTCGCCACGGCCTACGCCATCGACTTCGTGCCGGTCAGTGACTCCGGACGTACAGCACCGATCACCCTGAGTTCCCTCGTGCGACCGGAACCCGCCGACAGGTTCCCCGGTTTCGGCCACCCGATCCTGGCACCCGTCGAAGGAGTCGTCGTGGCCGTGAACGATACCGAGCCCGACCATCCGGCCTATCGCGGCTTGCCCTCGATCCGGTACGCACTGACCCAGCACCGCCGAGCAGCGGCGGGATGGGTCGCACTCGCGGGTAACCATGTCCTGATCGACAGTGGCGGCATCATCGTCGCGCTGTGCCACTTGCAGCAAGGCAGCATCCAGATCGCGCGAGGCCAACAGGTACACGCCGGAAGCGCGCTCGGGCGTTGCGGCAACTCCGGCAACAGCACGTTCACGTCCAGGCAATCGACAGCCTCGACATCACACGCGCCAACGCCGTTCGCCTGACGTTCAACGGCTCTCTACCAACTAACGGCGAAGTCATCAACGCCGATGAGACTCGCCGCGCTTACTGATCGCCGCCGCGCTCACTGCTCTTCCTGCCCATCCGCACGACCGTCGTCTGCGCACATCCTGAGTTCTCCCGTGCTTCCTTGACCCCGCATCAGAGAATGAACGTATACTAACTGCGTTAGTTGCCAGTACATTAGATGCTTGAGTTGGGCGATCGGAGGCGGTAGCGATGCATGGCGGCGTGATCCTGTTTCGGGGCACCGGTGCCGACGCGCTGCGCTATGTCGAGGCCGACCGTTCCCGTGCTGATGACTACTACCTCGGTGCGGAGGCCGCGGTGGCGGAGTTCGCCGCGCTCGATGCAGACGGTACGGTGGCTGCCGAGTTGAGTCTTGACCCCACCGTCTACGCAGGGTGGGTGGACTGGGTGAACCCACTGACCAGGGAGCCGATGGGCAAGCCCCGCAGCGCTGGGCCGGACCGGAAGGGTTCGCCCCGATTCGCGGAGATGGTCATCAACACCCCCAAGAGCCTGTCGATTGCCGCCGCCCTCCACCCGGAGGTGTCGGCTGCGTTGGAAGCGGCGCAGCAGGACGCGCTGGCGGAGATTCGTCGCTGGCTCGCCCAGCACTCCGTGACCCGCGTCGGCCCGCTGGGGGCGCAGGAGGTCGTGCCGATCGAGAGCATGCAGGTCGTGGGGATCACGCACCGCACGAGCCGGGCGGGTGACCCGCACCGCCACATTCATATGCAGATCGGCACCCGCATCCTCGCGGCAGGCAAATGGCGAGGCCTCGACACAGGAGCGTTGTTCAAGCAGCAGGGCGCGATCCGTGCCCTCGGTACTGCCGTGATCGCCGCAAGCCCCGAGCTTGCAGACGTGCTGGATCGGCATGGCCTCACCCTCGACCCCGTGACCGGTGAAGTGGCCGAGCTTGCTTCGTTCAATGCGCTCATGTCCAAGCGCGGCGAGCAGGTACGGAAGAACCTGGAACGCCTCGAAGCCGAATGGGAGCAAGCGCACCCCGGCGAGAGCATCGGCCCGGTCGTCGCCTCGCGCCTCACGGCGGAGGCGTGGGCGTATGAACGGCCTGCGAAGAAGCCCACCACCCTGGCAGACGAAGCCGCATGGGTGACGGAGCTGCGCGAGGCTGGATACGACCCCGAGACGCTGCACCACCCAACGCCGCGCCCCGTGGTCGGGCTTGATGACCTGTCGGTGCAGGAGGTTGCATCCCGTGCGTCGGATCGTTGCGCGGCTGCATCGTCGGCGTGGACGGCGCACACGGTGCGGGAACACGCGACGCGGATCATGACCGAGTACGGCGTGCGCGCCACCGGAACGGAGATACGCGACTTCATTGACGTTGCGACCCGGCTGGCATTGAACGACTGCTTCACCGTCTTGCCGCCGGATGCGCCCCGACCGGAGCATGTGGCGCATCTGACGAGCGTGCGCGTCATGCAGGCTGAGACCGAGCTACGCGACCTCATTGCCGCCCGCGTGCCGAAGGACGAGCCGGCGTCGCCGGACGCGGACGAGTTGGCGCAGGTCGCCGGCCTCGATGCAGGGCAGACCGCCGCTGCCGGGGCGATCGCCTCGCGTGATCCCCTCGTGATCGTGGAGGGTGCGGCAGGGAGCGGGAAGACGACCATGCTTGCCACCGCCATCCAGGTCGCCAAGCAGCGTGGTCGCAGGGTGCGGGTGGTTGCGCCGACGAAGAAAGCCGCCGACGTCGCCCACCAGACCCTCAGGGTTCCGGCGGATTCGGTGGCCGCGCTCGTCTACGCCCACGGCTACCGATGGAACACCGACGGCGTGTGGACACGCCTCGCCGTTGGCGACGCTGATCCTGAGACCGGTCACCCCTACACCGGCCCACCCGAGGCGGCGCAGCTCCGCAGGGGTGAGCGGATTGTGGTGGATGAGGCGGGGATGCTCGACCAGGACAGCGCCCTCGCCCTGTTCACTGTTGCAGCAGAGGCAGGCTCGACGGTTGCGCTCGTTGGCGACCGTGCGCAACTCCCAGCGGTCGGGCGCGGCGGAGTGCTCGATATGGCCGCGCAGATTCGCGGGTACACCATCGACATGGCCGAAGTCCACCGCTTCACAGACCCCGCCTACGCCGACCTCACCATTCGGCTAAGAGACCGGGAGGAGCCGGGCGCAATCTTCGACCAACTCACGGCCCTCGGCCTGATTCACCTCCACGCCGACGCCGAGGCGTTGCACGAGCACATCGCCGAGCATCGGAACGATGGTGAGGCGGTGACCGTCGCGACCAACGACGAGGCCGCACGGTTGAACGCGCGCATACGCGACCAGCGCGTACATGCGGGATTTGTGGGCGACGAGGTGACCGCGATCGGCAGTGATAGTCTCCCGATTGGGCGGGGTGATGTGATCCAGACCCGCAAGAACGACACCGGCCTGGGGGTCGCGAACCGGCAGCAATGGATCGTCCAGCACGTCGAAACCGACGGCACACTCTGGGCGGTCGAAGCAGATAGTGACAGGAAGCGCGAGCACAGTGTGCGCTTGCCCGCCGCCTACGTCACCGACCACACTCACCTGGCCTACGCTTCCACTGCCTATGGCGTGCAAGGCATCACCTTACCAACGTCGCACACGATCCTCAGCGACGCGATGAGCGGAGCCGCCGTCTACGTCGGCATGACCCGAGGCAAAGACAAGAACCACCTGCACCTCATCGCCGAGAACACCACCGAAGCGCGGGAGCAGTTCATCGACGCTTTAGAGCGCGACCGGGCTGACCGGGGCTTGGCTGATGCGACCGAACGCGCAGCCGAGGCGGTGCGCGGGCTGGTCGACGATGGCCCCGTGAAGCTCGTGACCTCTGAGATAGCGGCGCTCACCAGGCGTGTGGAGCTTGCCGAGGCGCGAGCAGCCAGGTGGCAGCACGCCGCCGATGCCCTGGAGGAGCTGCACACTCACGAGCGGGCAGAACGCGACCAGGCGACCGAAGCACACAAGGCGACAAAGAAGCATGTCGAACTCGTGCGCGCCGAGGTCGCCGAACCACTCAGCGCACAGGCGCACGCCGCGCTCACCGACTGGCAAAACGCCGATACCGCCGAGAAGACCGCAAGCGACAGTGTGCGAGCTGCGGGGAGGTTCACGAAGCGCCGCGCTACCGCCGAACACCGCACTGCCAAGACCATGGCACAGGACGCCGAACGGCAGCTGACGACAGCATGGGGTGCGCCGCCCCGATGGGGCGAGAGCAGTGCATCCTGGATCGAACGCGTCACCCGTCCCCGGATCGACGCTGACCCGCGCGTGATCGAAGCCGAGCAACAGCATGCGGAAACTGCGCAGGCATTCCATGCCGTGTTGGAACCGAACCCGTGGCCGAGCATCGGCGTTTACGCGCGCATCTTCGGAGAAGACGCCGTGCGGAAAAACCCCGGTGCCTATGTCAACGCCCGGTCAGCACGTCAGGTCGAAGAAGCAACCCGCGCCGCCCAGCAGGCCCGCGCTGAAGCCGAGGCCCTACGAGCGCTCACTCCGGTCGAAGCAGTTCGCCGCATCGTGCAGACCCGTGCTGCCGAGCAGGCACAGCGCGAGGCAGCAGACCGTGCCCTGAACGAGCGCCAACGACAGCTCGATTCTCGATCGCATACACACGACAGAGGTCCGAGCCGCGAGGGGCCATCCTTGGCTCGGTGAGCGCCCCGCCACAAGTTGGGGGTCAGTGTGCCAGAGGATCAAATGGTGCTCTTGACAGTTCCTCGCGGGTGGGATCAGTTCGCAGTTTCCGTAGTTGCGCGAAGCTCTTCGGGTAGAAGATCCTCATACTCCGTCCGCACGTACTGGAGGCCCTCGGTGATCGAAGGATCGTGTTCTAGAGCATTGGTCATGAACTCCAGCCGACGCTTGTTCTCGTCGATCACGTCCCGCCAGCGACGAACATGGGCACGTACGAGAGGGCGTCCTTGCTCCTTCTGGGGGTCGAAGAACAGGCCGATCTCGAAGTCATCGCCCTTGATGCGTCGCCGTACGAGGTCGTCGTAGTCGGTGACGACCAGGATGAGATCCCAACTCGTCCGGTCCCCGGTGAAGGCTGCGGTGGACAGGATCGCATTCGCGTAGTCCTCGACCTGATCGAGTTCCTTGCGTGAGGCTGTGATCCCAGGTGCTTTCAACTCCACGACGAGGTGCCTGATCCGGTCATGCTCCTTGTTCTTGGCGGCAAGATGAAGATCGGTTCGTCCCGTCTTGCCGTCCCAACGGCGAACCGTCTCGATGTTCTTCGTGGGCAGCCCGTCGAGTTTGAGGTGATTGCGCAGGAGTTCTGTCAGGCTTCGCTCGGTGCTCATGAGGTGGTAGGACTCACCGAAGACCCACAGTTCGTGTTCGAGCACCTTGTGAAGGTGGTCGCGCTCGCCGACTTTCCCCGAGTCATCTGGATCGAAGAGTAGATGCTCCAGGGCGACCAGAAACTTGTGTCGGCTCGCGACGACGTTGGCAGAACGGATGATCGCGGACAGAGTGGTCTCGCTGAGCAACTTCGTGAGGGTGTCGCGGTCGGCATCGTTGAGGGCGACGACCTCATGCAGGATCGTTGTCAGCTTCCCCGGGTCGTGACGAATCGCGTCGCGAAGGAGTTCGAGCGTCAGCTGCGCTTGCTTCTTGGTCTTGGAGATGTGGGGAACGAGTGTGCCGGAGACGACATCGAACACGGCACGCTCCGCGCGCTCAGTC
Organism: Micrococcales bacterium; assembly: GCA_016212425.1. Lineage (GTDB taxonomy): Bacteria > Actinomycetota > Actinomycetes > Actinomycetales > Microbacteriaceae > Schumannella. Next base: position 39,966 of record JACRGJ010000092.1, read on the forward strand.
TCGTTCGCCGGCTCACTCTTGTACGGGTACACCCCCGTTTCCTTCCAGTGCTCCACCTGTTCGCGACGCCGTTCGCGACGGCGTGCGTTGAAATGATCGCGGACTGCCTCCCTTGCAGCCGTCCACAGTTCCCCGACAGGGTCGGGTGCCATATCGCCGAGCCCGAGTGCAGCGAGTTCATCGATGCCGAGCTTGTCCCATGTCACGTAAGCGGAGTAGGTGAACTGGTTCTCGAAGGCAGTACCGGAGGTCTCGAACGGGAAGTGGTCTGCATCAGAACCGAAGGAGACGGCTCGATGCTTGCCTGAGCGCCATTCGATGATCCGGAGGATCGCTTCGTTCTCGCTGTTCTCTCCGAATGGGAGCGGCGATGTCGTGTCATTGACCACTTCTTGCGATGGGTCGAGCGCAGAACCGTCGTAAGCGATCGTCAGCGACTGGTCGTTGAGGAGGAGTGGCGCGAAGTGTGATCGCAGGGTCGGGAGCACGTCGTCCGCTTCGAGCGCGCTCAGTGATCGCTGTTCGTCGTTGTGCGCTGTGACGACTGTGCCGGTTGAGGCTGCGGTTGAAGGTGTGGCTTCCCAGCGGAACCGGTCGCGGTTGCTCCGGCTGCCGGTGATCGTGATCTGTTCGCGCTGCTCGATCGCGTTGTCGCTGATGCTGACCCAGCTCACGCGAGAGCCGAGTGCGAAGGCGCGCAATCGTCCCTCGCCCAGCTGGCCGTGAAGATACCTCTTTCCGTTCTTGGACTTCTCGCTCAACGACTTCCAGGAGCCCCCGATGCGGCCGAACGTCGAGGCCACCTCGTCGGAGTTGATGCCGTGGCCATCGTCTTCGACGCGCACCTGATCGATGGCATCCATCGAGCTGCGTTCCATCGTGACGACGACGTTCGTCGCCTCAGCGTCGACGGCGTTCCAGATCAGCTCGATGATCGCGCGCACAGGGTCGCCCTCGTGAGCGAGACGTGCGACGTGATCGTCGCTGGCGGTGAGCACGAGGTCTTCCATGAGACAAGGTTACGGAAGAACACCGACAGCCACCCGTCTCCACGCCACACTCAGCCGAGTTTATCCGTGTAGACCGGAGCTTCCCCGAGTAGGATCGGATCAACCCGTTCATATCCGGTTGATCCCACCCTGGAGGACTTGAGTGCCTGAGCCCTGGCTGTCTGCTGACGACATCGCCGCCCACCTCGGGGTCACCAAAGACACCGTCTACACCTGGATCGCGGAGAAAGCCATGCCCGCCCACAAGATCGGGCGCCTCTGGAAGTTCCAAACCAGCGAGGTCGACGAATGGGTTCGTCGCGGAGGCGCGGCGGCGGAGGGCGACAAATGAAGTCCGGAACCTTGCGGAGTGATGTGCAGTATCGAGCGGTTGCAGCCGGTTGAAGAAGGAAGACGTATGAGTGACTTGAGCCTGGTCCCCCTGCGCACGGCGTGCGTGCCTCGGGACGACGTACTCCAGGGCGGCCTGGCGGACAACCACTTCGCGGCTCAGCTCGACAAGGTCGTGCGGGACGCCGAGCACTACCCGGTCTACGGCGACGCGGAAGCGTTCTTCGCGCACACCTATCCGACCTCTGGTTTGAAGACGCTCCTCACCAAGACCTTTGGTCGCGTCACGGGAGCGAAGGGCGTCGCTGGGGAGAACGGGGTTCTCCGTCCGACGACCTCGTTCGGCGGCGGTAAGACTCACGGCCTCACCGCCGTTTACCACCTCGCCGGTGGGGCGCGACCGGCGAACATCGCGGAGTTCATCGACCCCGCGCTCTTGCCTGATGGGCCGATTCAGGTGGCCGCGCTCGTCGGTGACGCGCTCGATCCCACGGCTGGCGTCGAGACCGAAGGGCACCGCACCTACACGCTGTGGGGCGAAATGGCCGCTCAGATCGGTGACGCTGCGTACGATGCGATGGCCGCGAACGATGCCCAGCGCACCGCCCCGGGCACCGGCACGATCAAAGCTGCTTTCGGAGGCAACCCAACCATCGTCATTGTGGACGAGATCGCCAAGTACCTGCGTGCAGTGTCGTCGTCCGGCAGCGAGGACGTGCGTCGCATGGCGCGGGCAATCCCGGTGTTCCTGGGGAATCTGTTTGAGGTCGCCTCCGACCCGACCAACAAAGTGTCCGTCATCATCACCTTGGCCTCGACGACCAACGCCTTCGGTGCCGAAACAACCGAGATCAGCGACCTGACCGGCGATGAAAAGCAACGCGCCGACACTGCGAACGCCGCCTCGGTCAAGGCTGCGGAAGAGACTGGCGACGTGCTTACCCGCGCCGTCCAGCCATCCGCCGTGATCCGTCCGGCAGACGACAACGAGATCGGCGAAATTCTCAAGAAGCGCATCTTCGAGTCGGTCGACGAAAGTGCGGCGAAGACAGCAGGAGACGCATACCGCGGCCTCTACGAGTCTCTGGGCAAGACCGAGCAGCTGGCGGGCGGCGCGGAACACCCCGCGACCTATGGCGAGTTGGTCACGACCACCTATCCGTTCCACCCTGAGCTGGTCCGTGTACTCGACAAGCGGCTGGGCAACATCACCCAGTTCCAGCGGGCGCGCGGTGCGCTGAAACTGCTCGCAGAGGTCGTTGCGCACATCTACGACACGAATGATGACACGGCGATCATCAACGTTGGTGACATCGACTTCGACAACGACCCGGTCCTCAACCACCTCACTGATGGAATCGGACGCGCCGAATACGCGTCGGTGGCAGAGGGCGACTTCGCAGGCAAGCAGTCGCACGCGGCGGCGGTGGATGCCGATGTCTTCCCGGGCAAACCTGCGTACGCCACCCGCGTAGCGCGCACCGTGTTCACGCACTCCCTGGAAATGGTGGCGACAGCAGGAGCTGGACGCAATGACTGGATCGTCGGCACGCTCCGTCCGGGTGAAGACACGGCCATCTTCGAGAAAGCGCTTACGGAATCCGAAAAGGCCTTCTGGCACCTGTCGTTTGACGGTGGTCGGTGGCGTTTCAACATCGAGCCGAACGTCAACGCCATCATCGAGACCGAGAAGCGAAACGTCGCCAACACGGCAGTAGCAGCGATGGTGGACACCCTCATCCGCAACGCGTTCGCCAACGACGGAGGCGCGAAAGCCGTCCACTTCCCGTCTGGCCCTGCCGAGGTCCACGACGAGGCGGGGCTGAGAGTGGTCGTGCTCGACTACAACGTCGTAGCCGTCACGCAGAAGGGCACAGAACAGCCGCCCGCAGCGATTGTCGAGATGCTTGACAAGGTCGGCTCCGTCGGCAGCCCTAGGACCTACCGCAACGCTGTGGTGTTCGCAGTCCCAGACGAGGAGCAGATCGAGGTTCTGAAGGACCGTGCACGTGCCCTGATCGCTTCCAACAACCTTGCCAGCGACACGGCGCGCCTGTCGCAGTTCAGCGACGAGGTGCGCAAGAAGGTGGAGGTTTACAACAAGGAGGCCACCCTCAACGCTCGCATCGCCGTGACGCGCTGCTACAAGCACATCTACTTCCCCTCCGGCGACAAGGCCACGGGGTACTTGCGCCATCGTGAGCTTCCAGCTCAGGCACAGGGCGACACGAAGAACGCGACCTCGGCTGTGTTGAGCCTGCTCGAAGATGAGGACAAGATTCGCAGCAGCCCCTTCACAGCGTCTTACCTCCGCTCAAAGACCTGGCACGCCGCGAGCTCGGCGACGACCCGCTCCATCGCCGACTACTTCTGGACCGATCACACGATCCAGATCGTTCGAAACCCGAACCTGATCCGCGAAGCGATCGTCAACGGCGTGAAGAACGAGAACTGGGTCTACTACGACGCGGGCACGGGAAAGACATACACGTCGAGCACGATGGCTGGGTTCTCGCCGGAGATGAAACCCGACGCCGAAGTGATGACCGCTTCCGAAGCCCAGTCACGCGGCTTGCTCGTGCGCAAGCCAACCCAGACCGACTTGCGCGCCGTCGTCACCAACGATGACCTCACGGGGGCCGAGATTCGCTCCCGCCTCGAAGCCCAATGTGGCGGCGAGCCGACCAAGACCGATGTCCTCGAACTGCTCGCCACAGCCGTACAAGCCAGCGACTACAAGTGGTTCGTTGTCCTCGACGCAGAACCTGCCCCCGGCGTCCGGGCATTGTCGCCATCCGCGATCAAGGACAAAGGTCTCGACGGCCTGCGCATCCTCAGCCGGGAAGCGGCGGATGCGCAGGAGATCGAGGTGCCAACACGCACCCCGAACTCGAAGACCTTCAACGCCTCGGGCCCAGGCGGTGCGGCAATGCAGAGTCTGCTGGATCAGATTTCCGACTTCACCGTGCCGACGGTCAGCACGATGACCTTGAAGGTCACCGCGGACGAGGCGTCTGGTACCAGCGACATCGACCTCGCCGTAGCATCGCTCGGCATGCTGCAAAAGCAGCACATCACCGTTCGTGCAACCATCCGCGCCGAGTTTAAGGGAGTCAACGGCGGAGTCCAGTTCCAGGGCACCGCCGACCGGCAAGACTTCCAGTCCGCGTACAACCATGTGAAGAAGGCCATCACTGGCGCGGTCAAGGTAGCGGGCGAGGTAACCCTCGTTTTCCGCTTCACCCCGGCTCTAGACATCACGGATTCCCAGTTCGGCCAAATTCATACGGTCATCAAGAACCTCGGTATGAAGAGCACCACGATGACAGCCGAGGTCACCAAGTGAGTGCCGTCAAGCGCATCCGCCCCGCATCCCACCTCGCGCTAGTCGAAGGGGTGAGAGGGTTCCGCCTCGTTGTCACGCCAGGCCGAGGCGAGACCTTCGGCGTCACGCTTGAAGAAACCTACGGCGAGAACGGCGGCACGATCACCGCGCCGGTGACCACTACCACACCCGTTCAGGCGGGCCGCGTGGTCGATGCCCTCTTCGTTGCGATCCGCAAGGCCGGGCATCAACCGAGCGTCCTGGCGTTCAAGCGCAAAGCACCTATCCGTCTTGGCGAGGCTGAGGGAGTCCGTCTGGCGCTCGTCCTGCTTGCGAGCCAACCCATCGCCAAGCACGAGCGAGTCCGGGCACTCGTCGTCGGAATCAACGCCATGAGCGTCGAAGAGACCTACTACTGGTACTCCAAGTGCATGGGACTCGACGGCAACCGCGCCCGCAAAGCACTCCGAACCCTCCTCGCCGACTAAGGACACGACGTGACCACTTCAAGACCACGAGTCCTCATCGAGGACTGGCTACCCGTCGCAGAGCTCGGTATCGAGTCGCGGCGAGAGCGCGGAGCAGCTTCCGCACTTCCACCGCTTTCCTTTCTGCACATCTGGTGGGCCCGGCGACCCCTGGTAGCGTCCGCGGCCGTCGCACTCGCCGGGGTCATGCCGACATGGACCGAAGAACTGGCAGCATCGTTCCCCGAGGCGCCGGAAGTGCGGACAGAGTCGGCCTACCGGGCATGGCTACTCCGCCTCGTAGGAATCCTCGGTGACCCCGTCAAAGGACGCCGCATGATCGATGCCGCAAACGCTGCTGGGGTGAAGCTGCAAGGTAACGGGTACGGCTACCGACAAGCATTCCGGAACCCCGTCAGCCGCGCTGACATCGATCTGCTTCACGCTGTTCTCCGTCACACATGGGGTGACCTTCCGATCGTTGCCGACCCCACCGCGGGTGGAGGATCGATTCCTTGGGCGGCAAGCCGACTCGGACTGCCGGTTGTCGCCAACGACCTCAACGGGGTCGCAGCCAGCGTGCTGAAGGCAGGCGTCGAGATACCCGCAACCCGTGGCCTTGACCTCATTCCTGACATCAGGAAGTGGGGCGACGTTCTCGTCAAACGAGTAGAAAAGCGGCTCAAGAAGTTCTTCCCTCTCGATGAAGGGGAAAGCGTCATCGCCTATATCTGGGCGAACGCAGTTCCTTGTCCGCGCACAGGTCGGATCGTGCCTCTGCTGACCGACAAGTGGCTACGCAAGACACCAGGGAAGGAGGCGGCAGTCCGGCTGGTCACCTCCGTTGAAGGAACTGAACTAAGGGAACCGCGGTTCGAGGTCAGTCTTGGACGTGGAGTAGAAAAGACCGACGCGAGCACGGGGACGATGGCGCGAGGCAAGGCGGTCTCTCCCTACGACAACTTGGTGATCGAGGGGGATTACATCAAGGAGGCCGCGCAGAGTGGCGACATGAGCCAACTGCTCTACGCGGTTGCAATCCGCAAGCCGTCCGGCGAGCGGACATTCAGGGCGCCAAACGAGCGTGACCATGAGGCGCTTCGCTCTGCTGGTCTCTACTTCGACGAGGTCAAGGACTCCTGGTTTGCGAGTGGTGTCCTTCCAACCGAGGAATTCCCTGACGGCAACGACCTTCGTCCCAAGAACTACGGTCTAGAACGCTGGATCGACTTCTACACACCTAGGCAAGCGCTGGTCCATGGCACTTTCGGCGAAGAGTTCGCGAAGCTGATACCCGAGGTGCGCGGCGAGCTTGGAGCAGGGGCTGAGGATGTTCTGTTCGAGTTGGCGCTCATGCAAGGCAAGGCACTCAACTGGAACTCACGCCTGTCATCCTGGGATGTATCTCGCCAGAAGATGAGGAGCGTCTTCGACCGACACGACTTCGCCTTCAAGTGGACGTTCGCAGAGTTCGAAGGGGCAACGGCGCTATACGCGTGGTGCCTCGATCAACTAGAGGATGCGTACGGCGGAATCGCACGCCTCCTGGACGAGACCGGCGCTGCCGAGCTGGGCAATACTGAACGCCTTGAGCGGAAAGTCACTGTCACGCAAGGTAGCGCTGCGAGCCTCACGCTCGATGACAGCTCGGTTACTCACATCTGCATGGACCCGCCGTACTACGACAACGTGATGTATGCGGAATTGGCGGACTACTTCTACGTCTGGGAGAAGCGGACACTGGGGCGACTTGTGCCGGACTACTTCCACGACAACCTCACAGACAAGGACAACGAGGCGGTCGCGAATCCCGCACGTTTCGCAATGATGGGGAAGCGAAAGAAGGCGCTCGCGGACCTTGACTACGAGACGAAGATGACTTCCATCTTCTCCGAATCGAGGAGGATCCTCGCCGACGATGGCGTCCTCTCCGTCATGTTCACCCACAAGCGCGCTGAAGCCTGGGACACCTTGGGTATGGGTCTCCTCCAGGCCGGCTTCACGATCGAAACATCCTGGCCGGTCAACACAGAAGCCGAGGTTTCGCTCCACCAGGCGAACATGAACTCTGCCGCTTCAACCATCATGCTCGTCTGTCGCAAGCGAGCGGACAGGGACGACGATCACAAGGTCTATCTCGACGACATCGAGCACGACATCCGCCAGGCAGCGCGCCAGGCAGCCACGCGATTCCAACACGATGGCATCGACGGCGTTGACCTGCTGCTCTCCACATATGGCCCGACGCTGTCGGTGATCTCGCAGAATTGGCCTGTTTACTCGTCCACTCCGGATACCGATGGACGGGACCAGCTGCTTCGACCAGAAGACGCCCTCGCTTTGGCGCGCGAGGAGATCGTTGACCTGCGCCGTTCCCGGCTCGTTGGGCAGGCAGCAAAAGTGGACGGCCTCACCGACTTCGTGCTCTTGGCCTGGGACACGTTCGGTGCGCGCGAGTTCCCCTTCGACACAGCTCGCCTCCTGGCTCTCGCAGTAGGAGGGCTGGACATCGATGAACTGGAACGCGCGAAGATCGTCTCGAAGGCATCTGGCAAGGTCAAACTCTTGACACCCAAGGAACGGCTACGGCGGGCGACCGATTCTGAATTGCCTGGCGTGAAGCCTGAGGCATCGTCGTTCGAGTACGTCATCGACGCCGTTGACACTGCTCTCTACATCGCCGAGGTAGACGGTCAGCAGGCCGCAAAGCGGTTCCTCGACCGTCACGGATACACCAGCGACGCTGGGTTCATTTCGACCCTGCAGGGTCTGGCGAACGCGATCCCGCGGACCAAGGTCAAGGGTGCTTGGGTGGTTCCGGAGGCTGGGCTCATCGACACACTCTGCACTCTTTACTTCGATGATGTCGTGCTGCCGGAGGCGGAGGAGATGGCCGCCCTGGCCGACCCCAACGAGAACACCCTGTTCGACGTGGAGTGACATGACCACGGACGACAGCGATGCTCTACTGCCTGGGCCGCCGGCCGCACCGGCCGCGCCGGTGATCTCCGATCTGTTTCCCTACGATCCGATCTCGTCGCCTGACTCGTTCCAGATGGTTGATCTTGGAGCGACCTACTCGCCGGATGATCGTCCGTTCGAGACGTTCTACTTACCGCTGCTGTCACGGGCAGTCACCTATGACAGAGCCGTGGGCTACTGGTCGGCAGCCGAGCTTCAGTACGCAGCCCAGGGCACGGCCCACTTCCTCGCGAACGGCGGAAAGATGCGACTGATCGTCGGAGCGCAACTCGCCCAACGAGACGTGGACGCCGTCATCGAAGGCAAGCCTCTCGACGACGTAGTGGCGGAGAGGCTCCTCGCCGACCCGGAACTTGTGGGCGCACGGATCGTTCAGAGCGAGCATCTGAGCGTGCTCGCGTGGATGGTTGCCACGGACCGACTTGAGATTCGTGTCGGGGTCCCACGAGGAGAGAATGGTGAGCTACTGACGCATGAGCAGTCGGGGCGCTACTTCCACACCAAGTACGGCATATTCGCGGATGGCTACGGCAACCGAGTCGCCTTCAACGGCTCGAACAACTCCTCAGTCACGGCCTGGGCTAAGAACCACGAGACCTTCGACGCCTATCCATCCTGGAATATCCCCATCTGGGACTACCTGGGTGTCCACAAGGTGCTCGACTTCGAGAAGCATTGGACAGACAACGCCGATGCAGGATGGGCCGTTATCGACCTGCCGACGGCAGTGCGGATGCACCTCATCGAGCACGCGCCCGATAGACCACCCTTACCACCGGGCGTCGTCTTACCACCGTCGGAAGTGCCGCCTTCGGTGGCCGACGACACCGACGAGTTCGATGTCGAGGTGGCCTGGGAAGAGCTCGTCGCATTGCGCGACGCACCAACGGAATCGTCGTGGACCGGCGTCGGATCGGCATGGGCACAACCCCTCCCGCACCAAGCTGAGCTCATCAACCGTGTCGTGAGCACCTACCCGCGCGGCTACCTGTTCGCCGACGAGGTCGGACTCGGCAAGACCGTCGAGGCCGGCATGGTCCTCCGTGAACTCTTCACCTCAGGTCGGGCGAAGAAGGCGCTACTGCTCGTGCCCGCTTCAGTGATGAAGCAGTGGCAAGAGGAGCTTCACGAGAAGATGAACCTCGATGTTGCCCGCTTCGACAAGGGCATCTTCGTGGATCGCCACGACCAGCCGATCCCCGTTGCTTCGAACGCCAATCCATGGTCGGCGTTTCCCATCGTGCTTGCTTCGTCGCACCTTGCCCGCCGCCGAGATCGCCGGCGTCAGATTCTCGATGCCGGACCGTGGGATGTCGTGCTGGTTGACGAAGCCCACCACGCCCGGCGACGCGGCTCCAAGCCAACCGATACTCCGAACTCGCTGCTCGCACTACTCCAAGAGATGCGCGACAAGGAGATGTGGCGCGCGCTGTACCTGGCCACCGCCACGCCGATGCAGATGAACCCGCACGAAGCCTGGGACCTGATCTCTCTACTCGGACTCAAGGGTCGATGGGGCGTCAGCGCCGACGACTTTATCCGGTACTTCAAACTTTTGGCAATCGACCCCATGCATCGCCACTGGGACCTGCTTTGCGCGATGCTGGAGGACTACTTCTCCGACCCACAGGCCGAGCGGGACGCTGACCTCGAACAGCAAATCGACGACGCCCTTGGCTGGACGGGTGCGTACGTGGTCACGGCTCTGGCCGGGAACCCGCCGAGTGCCGATTTGAAGGCCAAGTTCCCGAACGCGACTTCCGAGTGGATGGACAAGTGGCTCCGCCGACACACGCCAATGCGGGATCGGGTGTTCCGAAACACCCGAAAGACGATGCGCGAGTACCAAGCGGCAGGGATCATCCCCGACGACGTGGTGATCCCGTACCGCCACGTCAAGGACGAGTTCATCCCGCTGGAGCCGAACGAGCGCCGACTGTACGAGCGCATCGAGGAGTACATCCGTCGCCACTACAACGCATACATGGCTGAGGCAGGAAATCAGGCGCTCGGGTTCATTATGACCATCTATCGCCGTCGCCTGACTTCATCGTTCGAGGCGATCAAACGGTCGCTTCGTCGTCGGCTGAGCGTCTTGGAAGACGGTAGGAACCTCGCTGAGCTGCTCACGGACGACGACAACGTCGATGTCGAAGGATCATTGTTCGAGCCGGAAGCGTTCGACACCAGGGCCGACCGACTCCGCGACGAGATCGCCGAGCTCAAGTCGTTCCTCCAAGACCTCGACAGCATCACCGGCGAGGACAGCAAGGCCAGCAAGCTCGTTGCAGACGTGACCGAGGCGCTGAACACCTACTCGTCGGTGGTGGTCTTCACCCAGTACGCCGACACCATGGACTACGTCCGCGAGCGACTCATCACGGCAGGCTACCGCCGACTCGGATGCTACTCGGGCCGCGGAGGTGAGGTCTACGACGCCCAGTCCGAGACATGGGCCGAGGTCACAAAGTCGGAGATCAAGACCATGTTCCGCAGTGGTGAGCTGGAAGTTCTCATCGGTACCGACTCCATGAGCGAAGGTCTGAACCTACAAACGTCCGGACGGCTCATCAACTACGACATGCCATGGAACCTCATGCGCGTCGAGCAGCGGATCGGCCGCGTTGATCGCATCGGCGCCTTCTACAAGGACATCCGCATCAGCAACTACTTCTACGCCGACACCGTCGAGGAACAGGTCTACAAGGGCATCGCAGAGGACTACGGAGACTTCACCGACATCGTCGGCGACGCCGCACCCGTGCTCGCAAACATTGAGAAAGCCATCGAACGCCTCGCGCTGTCTGGGCATACAACGCCCACCGGCATCGAGTCTGAGGTCGGCGAACTCCGTCAGCAAGTTGAGGACATCAGGAACGAACCGGTGGGTAACGACGATCTGGGCGAACCTGCTGGAGAGAGCCACGTCAAAGAACCGCCCGAGCTATCGGGAGCGACAACTCTGAAGGATCTGGAGAGGATTCTCACAACGAACGGCCTGACACGCGATGCTTTCGAGCCGGATACTGGACGTCCCAAAGTGTATTGGCTGAAGCCACCAGCTGAAGCGTTGTCCTCTGTGTCCTTCCGTAAGAGTGACGGCGTACATGATGTTGAGGAGTACTTCACCTCATCGCCAGTCACTCCGCTACCGGTGACGTTTGACCGTGTGACATGGGATGAGAGCAATGACTCTGACCTCGTTTTCCTCACCTACTGCACTCCCGAGCTGGCGGCGCTACTTCCAGGGAAGGCGGAAGGGTAGGCCGTGATGGCGGCGTTGTTGTTGTTCGTCACCGGGTCTTCGCCCACACCGTGGCACGGTGAACGCCGAACTGACGCGCCAACGTGTTCACACCGATGCCATACTCGCGGGCTGTTCGCATAGCGTCCACTTCCTTGTCCGTGAGCCGTGTTCGAGGTCGTTTACTTGGGTCCGTCGACGCGCCGATCAACGGGTCATCGACACCGCTCTCGGAGACTGCCTCCCCGCGAATGCCTTGATTCCACGCGGAAACGAGCTTCTGAACCCGTGGTCGTTTGTTCCCGCAGCGCTCCATTGCGTCCACCATTGTGGTGAGTCGCGTCATGTGTCTCACATGTTCCGAGGCATGTGTCTCGCTCCGTCTTTGGCCATCGGCCCAGGGTTGTGTTGTTGCGCCAGCAGCTGCGGTCGGGGCGGATGGTGTTGGTTGCGATGACCTCGCCGGTGTCAAGGAGGACGACTGTCACGGTGGTCGTGTCGATGAGGGCGGTGATCCGTTTCCCGCGGTGGGCGGCGCCGATGCGGAGGTGGTGCATGCGGCCGGCGCGGCGGAGGCTGATCTTGCAGCGATGTCGCGCGACTTCTGGGCCGCGCCCGAGGTCCCCATCGACAGGCTGAAGTCTGGGACGATGGGGACATGATCAGCGCGACGCTCCTCGACACCGAGGCAATCCGTCGCGCCTGCGAGCAGTACGGCGTCGAACGGCTCCGCATCTTCGGATCGGCGCTCACCGACCGCTTCGACCCCGAGCGCAGCGACGTCGACTTCCTCGTCGACTTCCTGCCTGGTCGCGATGACCTGCTCAGCGACTACCTCGACTTCAAGTCCGAGTTGGAGCGCATCCTCGGTCGCGACGTCGACCTCGTGATGGCCCGGTCGGTGAAGAACCCCTTCTTCAAGGCGTCCGCGTTCAAGGCGGCGCAAGATGTCTATGCGGCCTAAGGCGGGCGCACATCTCTGGGACGCGGCCGAGGCAGCGAAGAATATCCGGACCGTCGCCGAGGGCAAGGCCAGGAACGACCTCGACAACGACCTCATCATCCGCTCCGCGATCGAGCGCCTGATCGAGCTCCTCGGCGAAGCCCTCAACCGGCTGCGGCGCGATGACCCCGAGACGGCGGCTCGAGTGCCTGGCTTCGACAAGGTCATCGGCATGCGGAACATACTCGCCCACGAGTACGGCGACATCGACTACGAGATCGTCTGGAGCGCCGTCACGAATCGAGTGCCCGAGTTGATCGTCGTGCTCGACGAACTCGTCGCCGAGGCCATGCCCTCCATCGGGGAATAGCGCGCTCACAGGCTGATCCCTTCCCGCCCTCGCGAGTGGTAGGCGCTGTGGCTGGAGAAGCCGACTATGCATGCTTCGCAGACGTACAGACACGCGCCTAACATGTTCCCGTGTCGAAGATGCTGCAAGTACGAGACGTCCCCGACGAGGTGCATGCGGAACTCCGTCGTCGTGCCTCGGCCGCCGGAATGAGCTTGTCCGACTTCGCCAGGCAGGAGTTGGCTCGGCTGGCCCGACGGCCCTCGCTCGCAGACCTGCTGGATCGAGCCGCACGCCGCAAGGGCGACCGGATGACCTTCTCTGAAGCCCGCGAGGCTGTCAGCGCCGAGCGCCCGCCCGAGTGATCGTCGCCGACGCCTCGATCATCGTGTCGGCGCTCCTCAGCACCGGTGGCGCCGGGGCCCGGGCGAGGGAGCGGCTTCGACAAGGTCCAGACCTGCATGTGCCGCACCTCCTCGACGTGGAGGTCACCGCGGCACTGCGCAGACGGGTTCGCCTCGGCCATACCGACTCCGATACTGCTGTCGAAGTCCTGGGCGATCTCGCCGACCTCCCCGCCACGCGATGGGACCACGAGCCGCTCCTCCGGCGCGTTGGGGAACTACGGGACAACGTCACGGCGTACGACGCGTGCTACGTCGTGCTCGCCGAGATGCTGGGCGCCGAGCTGGTCACGAGCGACGTTCGCCTTGGCCGCGCCCCGGGACTTCGATGCGCGGTCGACGTGCTGACTGACTGAGGCTCGGCAGCCCGGTCGCGACGCGGATTCGCGCGCTACCGGGCCCGCCCGCTCTCAGACCGGTTCGGGCGCGGATGGCGCCGCGAGCATTCGCAGGGCGTCCTCGCAGGCCACCCAGGGGAGCATGGCGCACTTCACCCGGGCGACGTAGCGGGCCACACCCTGCAGGGCGACGGCGTCGGCGAGGAGGTCCTCGTCCGGCTCGAGGGTGCCACGGGAGCGCATCACGTCACGGAAGTGGCCGATCCGGGTGGTGAGCTCATCCGCGGGCAGTTCGTGCACCAGATCCGCCAGCAGCGATGCGGATGCGGTGGAGATCGCGCATCCGCGTCCCTCCCAGTGCAGCGAGGCGATGTTCCCGGTCGCGGGGTCGACGGTCAGCTGCACGGTGACCTCGTCCCCGCACAGCGGGTTGACCTGCCGGGATTGGACCGAACCGGTGGGCTGCAGGCCCTCACCGTGCCGCTCCCGCGCGTGATCCAGGATCAGCTGCTGGTAGAGGGCTCCGAGCTCCGCTGCGGTCATCGCGGAGTCCCCAAGAAGAAGGGGCGCACGTCGGCGACGGACTCGAGCACGAGGTCGACCTCCTCGGCCGTGGTGTAGAGGTAGGTGCTGGCGCGGGTGCTCGCCGTGAGCCCGAGCCGTCGATGCAGGGGCTGAGCGCAGTGATGCCCGACCCGCACAGCGATGCCGCGGTCGTCGAGGAACTGGCCGACGTCGTGCGCGTGAACCCCGTCGACCTCGAAGGAGGCCAGCCCGGCTCGCTCCGTCCCGGGAGCCGGCCCCAGCAGCCGCACACCGCGGATGCCGACCAGCCCGGCCGCCAGGCGCTGCCCGAGCATCCCCTGCCACTGCCCGATCCGGTCCATGCCGACCTCGCGCAGGTAGTCCACGGCCGCCGCGAGGGCGATCGCCTGCGAGACCTTCTGGGTGCCCGCCTCGAACCGGTGCGGGGGTGGGAGGTACTCGGCCCGCTCCATCGTCACCGTGCTGATCATCGACCCGCCGGTCAGGAAGGGCGGCAGCTCGCGCAGGAGCTCCCGGCGCCCGTAGAGCACGCCGATGCCGGTCGGCCCGAGCATCTTGTGGCCGGAGAAGACCGCGAAGTCCACCCCCAGGGCGTGCACGTCTACCGGTCGGTGCGGCACGGACTGGCACGCGTCCAGCACGGTCACGGCGCCGACCGCGCGGGCCTGACGGACCAGCTCGGCGACCGGAGCGACGCTGCCCAGCACGTTCGAGATGTGACTGAAGGCGAGGATCCGGGTCCGGCTGCCGATCACGTCGGGGGCGAGGTCCATCCGCAGCTCGCCGTCCTCGGTCACCGGGAGGTGCCGCAGGGCCGCACCGGTGCGTCGCGCCAGCTCCTGCCAGGGGATGAGGTTCGCGTGGTGCTCCAGCTCGGTCACCACGATCTCGTCGCCCGGGCCCAGCCGGAAGGCGTCTGTGCCATCGAGCCGGTCTCCGGTGCTCGCGTTCGAGAAGCCGTACGCGACGAGGTTGATCGCTTCCGTGGCGTTCGAGGTCCACACCACCTCATCCGGGGCCGCGCCGATGAACGCGGCGACGGTCGCCCGCGCCCCCTCGAACTCCTCGGTGGCGGTGGCCGCGAGGGTGTGCGCCCCGCGATGCACCGCGGCCGTCCGGAGCTCGGCGAACCGGCGCTCCGCATCCAGCACCTGGCGCGGCTTCAGCGCGGTCGCCGCCGAGTCGAGGTAGACCAGCGGATGCCCCGCGACCTGCTGGTGCAGTCCCGGGAAGTCGTCGCGGATGCGGTCCACCTCGGCCCGGTGCGCCCCGACCGGGTGCACCTCGGGTTGCACGGTGGGTGTCACGGAAGTCATCTGACCAGGATCCCTGCTCCGGTCGGGTAACGGCTGACGACGGGCACTCGCTGGCACCCGGGCGCCGCGTGAGATGTTGCGGGGAAGCGCAGGTCAGCCCCCGCCGCCGAACACATTCACGATGCCGGCGATCTGGTTGACGAACTGCGCGACGCCGTCCAGTGCGCCGGTCAGCGGCCCCGCATTGCCGAACAGCCACATGATCAGCAGCACGACACCGACCACGAGCAGGATCAACAGCGGGATGAGCACGATCGCGGCGATCACCACGAATCGGCGCACCAGGCGGAGGAGACGCCGTGCGGGCGGCGCCCACTGGTCGCGTCCGTCGTCGTATCCCACAGAGCCCCGATCGTTGTAACCCCGGTCGACGTGCCCCCGGTCGCCGTAGCCGCGGTTGCCGGAGTTCCGGTCGACGTGCCCCCGGTCGTCGTAGCCCCGGTTGCGGCGGTCGCCGCCGTGTCGTCGGTCGGGCGGGTAGCCGTCGCGGTATCCGTGCGGCATCGGGATCGATCCTCTCGTCATCGCCGGCTTCCGCCGGCGTCGCATCGCCTCACGGAGTGCCGGCGAGGCGGGGTGTGCTTCGAAGGATGTCATCGCGCGCCCCGGACCTCCATCGTGACGTCGGTACTCACAGGACCCGTCCGTCGGTCTGGCGGCGCGGACCCAGGCGGCCCGCCAGGTCTAGGGTGGGCGGGTGACCGATCCTCAGCCTCCTTCAGTCCACCGCGGAATCCGGCGGGAAGTCGCACGGCTCGTCTTCGAGGGCTGGACCGTCGACGAGCGCCTCGACGATCTCGTCGTGCTCTCCCGCCGCGTCCCGGTGCCGGTGTGGTTCAACGTGCTGCTCTTGATCGTGACCGCGGGCGTGTGGATCGTGTTCGTGCTCCTGCAGGTCCTCTTCCCCGTCGTGGAGCGCTGCGTGGTGTGGCTCGACGCGGAGGGGCGGATCGTGCTCACCCGCGGTCGCGGTCGACGCGGACCGGACTCCGCCCTCCCCGACCCGTTCGCCTGATCGTGCCGCGGGAGTCGGACAGCGCCGAAGACCGCGCGCTGATGCGCGCCGTCCGGCGGTATCTGGAGACCGTGAACATGCAGGCGCTCGAGGAGACCGCCGAGTACCGCAGTCCGCTGGGCGAGCTGCTCAGCGAGCACCTCGGGACGGATGCCGGCGCCTGCTCCGTGGTCGACGAGCAGCTGCCCGATCATCGTCTGGTCGATGCGGACCTCGCCCTCGAGGAGCTGAGGGCCGCATCCGATGGCCGGCTGATCGGGGTGACCGGCGGGAATCAGCGCGACCATATCGGTCTGGCGGAGCTCGTCAGCGCGCAGTACGTCCGCATCGCGCCGGGGCCGGTCGACTACGTCGTGCGTGCGACGGGGCCGACCACGACCCGTCGGGTGGTGTCGTTCGGGGTGTGGCTGCTGCGCCACGAGGGGAGGCCGCTCGCCGTGCTGCAGCGCGCCGCGAGCCCGCACACCGGGAGAGCGCAGGCGGCGCTCGAGGTTCTGGGCGCCGACCCGGATGCGGTCTCCGACTTCCTCGACCGGGTGCGCGAGCTCATGATCGCCCGGAGCGTGCTCCGGGGGCAGGTGCTCTCGTTCGTCGCGACCGAGTACGGAGCCGACGCGGGCGCGACGCTGCTCCCGCGTTCTGCGGTCGCGGCTTCCGATATCGTCCTCGCGCCGGGTGTGCTCGGCTCGATCGTCGATCACGTCGTCGGGATCGGCGAGCACCGGGATGCCCTCCTCGCCGCAGGGCGGCACCTGAAGCGCGGCATCCTCCTGTACGGGCCGCCCGGCACGGGCAAGACGCTCACCGTGCGCCACCTGCTGTCCCAAACGGAGGGGACGACGGCGGTGCTGCTCACCGGCGCGAGCATCCGCTTCATCTCGGCCGCCGCGGAGATCGCGCGGACGTTCCCACCTGCCCTGGTGGTGCTCGAAGACATCGACCTCGTCGCGATGGAGCGGCACAGCTCGCCCCAGCCACTGCTGTTCGAGGTGCTCGACGCCCTGGACGGGTTGGAGGGGGATGCGGATATCGCCTTCGTGATGACCACCAACCGGGTCGAGGTGCTGGAGCGCGCGCTGGCCGATCGGCCGGGCCGTGTCGACCTCGCCGTCGAGCTTCCGCGGCCCGCGCCCGCGGAGCGCCGGACGCTCTTCGAGCGATACGCGCTGGGGCTGCCGTTCAGCCGGGACGCGCTGCACGCCGCGGCGGACCAGGCAGAGGGAACGACCGGCTCCTTCGCCAAGGAGCTGATGCGGGACGCGGTGCTGCGCGCCGCCGTCGAGAACCGGGCGCCGACCGACGCGGATCTCGCCGACGCCCTCGAGACGCTGCGGGACTCGCGGAACGCGCTGACCCGGCGGCTTCTCGGCGCCCGCACGGAGCCGTCGCCGGAGGACCTCGACGACGGCTCCTCCGCCGGGTGGACCGCGTACGTTCCCTGAGCGCCGTGCGCCTCGGCGACGGCGCGCGCCTAGCGTGAGCGGATGGCCGAGATCGAGCGCCCGGGCGCGCAGCAGTGGGTGCCCGCGGGTGCCGGGATCGCCGAGCTGCGGGTGGCGGCGAGCGGATGCCGAGGCTGCGAGCTGTGGGAGCCGGCGACGCAGGTCGTGTTCTCGGCGGGGACGGCATCCGCTCGGCTCGTGCTGGTGGGGGAGCAGCCGGGCGACCAGGAGGACCGGCAGGGCACCCCGTTCGTCGGGCCGGCCGGGCAGCTGCTCGCCCGCGCCGTCGATGCGGCGGGCATCGCGCGCTCGGAGGTGTACGTGACGAACGCGGTGAAGCACTTCCGCTTCACTGAGCGCGGGAAGCGCCGACTGCACGAGAAGCCCGGCATCGCGCACATCGACGCGTGCCGCCCCTGGCTGCACGCCGAGCTGGACGTGGTGCAGCCGCGCGTGGTGGTGTGCCTCGGGGCCACCGCCGGGCGGTCGGTGCTCGGCCGCGAGGTCAAGATCGGCGCCGAGCGCGGGCGGATCCTCGGTGGGGAGGGGGCGGCGGTGCTCATCACCGCGCACCCCTCGTCGCTGCTGCGGATGCAGGAGCCCGCCGACCGGGATGCCGCGTTCGACGCGCTCGTGGCCGACCTGCGCACCGCAGCCGCTGCCGCGGCGCAGGGGGCCGCCGAGTAGGGCTCACACCGTGAGGGTCACCTTGTGGTAGCCGGTGGCCCCATCGGGCAGCACGTCGGCGACCTTCGCGGTCTGCACCTCGCCGTCCGCGCCGATCGCGCGCACGGCGACGGTGTGCGAGCCGCTCGCTGGCCGCCACGGCAGCCGCCACTGCACCCAGGTGTTCACCGAGATCGGCGCGGAGAGCTGGGCGTCCTGCCAGGAGCCGCCGTCGACCTGCACCTGCACGCCGCGCACCCCGACGAACTGCCGCCAGGCGACGCCGGCGATCACCCAATCGCCGCCGTCGATCCGACGCACGGTGTCGATCCGGGATTGCAGCTTGATCGGGCCCCGCTCGCCCCAGCCCTGCCGAGTCCAGTACGCCTGCGCGCGGTCGAAGCGGGTCACCTCGAGCTTGACCACCCACTTGGTCGCCGAGACGTAGCCGTACAGGCCCGGCACGATCATCCGCACCGGGAAGCCATGCTCGGGCGGCAGCGGCTGCCCGTTCATGCCGACCGCGAGGATCGCGTTGCGCTGCTCGTCGAGCAGCGCCTCCAGTGGCGTTCCCACGGTGAAGCCGTCCGTGCTGGAAGAGAGCACCATGTCGGCCCTCGATGACGGGCCGGCACGCTCGAGCAGGTTCCGGACGGGGTAGCCGAGCCACCGGGCGTTCCCGATCAGGTCGCCGCCGACCGGGTTGGATACGCACATCAGGGTGGCGTAGTACTCCTCGAGTGGGAGCGCGAGCAGATCCTGCCAGGTCACCCGCACGGTCTTCTGTACCATTCCGGTGATCTCGAGCGCCCAGTCGTCGGGGTCGATCTGCGGCACCTGCAACGCGGTGTCGATGCGGTAGAAACCCGAATTCGAGCTGACGATGCGGGCCAGGCCCGGGATGCGCAGGTCGGCCCCGGCGGGCAGCGGCGGTGCCGCGACGGCGGGGGCCGGCAGACGGAGCGCCTTCCGCGCCGCCGCGACCGTGCGGTCCTTCGCGGTGAGCGCCACCCCGCCGAGCGCCGCGATCCCGCCAAGGGCGAGGCTGCCGAGGGACCACTGCAGGAACGCCCGGCGCGCGGGGCGGCCGTCGGCACCCGGCGCATCCGGTGCTTCCGGAGCCCGGCGCAGCAGCGCGGGGAGCAGCAGGATCGCGGCCAGTCCCGTCACGAGCGCGGGGGCGGCGGCGAGCGGCGCCGCAGTCGCGCGGCTCACCGCGGCGACGAGGCCGAGCGCGGCGCCGAGGCCGATCAGGATGCGCCCGAGCGGAGGGCGGCGCCGCTCGAGTGCCCCGGCGATCCCCGCGAGCACCAGCAGCAGAACTCCGATGAGGATCAGCAGCGCGGTCTTGTCGAACGTGCCGAACAGCCCGATGAAGAACTTCTTCACCGGCCCGGGGGAGAGGTCGATGAGCAGCGAGCCCACCGCGAGCACCGGGTTCGCGTCCGGCGCGACGAGCGCCGCCACCAGTGCACCGAGACCCAGACCGGTCGCGACGGCGACCACCCCCGCCCCGGCCGCGAGCAGTCGCATCCGCCCGCCCCGCCGGTCACTCATGCGCTAATGTAGAGGGCGCTGCCGAGAGCA
>JACRGJ010000096.1 GCA_016212425.1 Micrococcales bacterium
CGTGGGCCCCACGTGGGGTGAATGACCACGGCCGCCGCCGCGAGAGGGGCCGCTACGGACGGGCGGATAGGCCGAGGGGCGGGGTCCGTCGCCCGGGGGCGGGGTTGGCGCCGGGCGGCCGGGCGGCGGGGTCGGCGTCAGAGCGCCAGAGCCGACTCCAGGATCTCCGCATGCTGCGCGTTGCTGCGCTTGGTGGAGCCCGCCGCCGGAGCCGCCGCAGCGGCACGGGAGACGACGCGGAGCGGCCGGCCGAGGAGCGGGGCGACCTCCTGGTTGATGAACGGCCAGGCGCCCTGGTTCTCCGGCTCCTCCTGCACCCACGCGAGCTCTGCGGTCGGGTAGCGCTCGAGCACCGACCGGATCTCCTGAAGAGGCACCGGGTACAGCTGCTCCAGGCGCACGAGGGCGATCTGCTGCAGCGTTCCGCGCTTCTCCGACTCCGCGAGGAGGTCGTAGTGGATCTTCCCGGAGTGGAACAGCACCCGCTGCACCGCCCCGGCGTCCTGCACCCGCGCATCACCGAGCACCGGCTCGAAACGCCCTGCGGTGAAATCCTGCACCGAGCTGGTCGCGCCGCGCAGGCGCAGCATCGACTTCGGGGTGAAGACGATCAGCGGACGCCGCGGACGGGCGTAGGCCTGGCGGCGCAGCAGGTGGAAGTAGGAGGCCGGCGTCGACGGACGCGCGATCGTCATGTTGTTCTCGGCGGCGAGCTGGAGGTAGCGCTCCATGCGCGCCGAGGAGTGATCAGGACCCTGCCCCTCGTAGCCGTGCGGAAGCAGCAGGACCACGCTCGAGCGCTGATTCCACTTCTGCTCCGCGCTGGAGATGAACTCGTCGATCACCGTCTGCGCGCCGTTGACGAAGTCGCCGTACTGCGCCTCCCACAGCACCAGGGCGTCCGGCCGCTCGACCGAGTAGCCGTATTCGAAGGCGAGCGCCGCGAACTCCGAGAGCAGCGAGTCCCACACCCAGAACCGGCCCTGCGAGTCGGCCAGATTGGCGAGCGGCAGCCACTCCTGCCCGTTGGTGCGATCGTGGAACACCGCGTGCCGGGACGCGAAGGTGCCGCGACGGGAGTCCTGACCGGCTAGGCGCACCGAGGTGCCCTCGAGGAGGAGGGAGCCGAACGCGAGCAGCTCGCCGAAGCCCCAGTCGACGCCGCCCACGCGGCTCATCTCCTGGCGCCTCTTCAACAGCTGCTGCAGCTTCGGATGCACGGTGAAGCCGGCGGGCGGATTCTCGTGCGCGTCGCCGATCAGCTCGACGACCGACTGGTCGACACCCGTGGTCGTCGGTTCCCCCACGTTCTCCGCGCCCCGGTCGCCGTCCGAATCCGCGCCGACCACCGGCAGCGTGCCGGTCTGTGCGGCGTGGGTCTCGGCGAAGGCGCGCTCCAGGCGGTCCTGGAAGTCGCGGTGGGTCTGGTCGTACTCCTCCTGCGTGATGTCACCGCGGCCGATCAGCGCCTCCATGTAGAGGGTGCGGGTCGAGCGCTTCGCCTCGATGAGGTTGTACATCATCGGCTGGGTCATCGAGGGGTCGTCGCCTTCGTTGTGCCCGCGGCGGCGGTAGCAGACCAGGTCGATGACCACATCGCGCTTGAACTGCTGCCGGTAGTCGAAGGCCAGACGCGCGACGCGGACGACGGCCTCCGGGTCGTCGCCGTTCACGTGGAAGATCGGCGCCTGGATCATCTTGGCGACGTCGGTCGAGTAGATCGAACTGCGTGAGTCGGATGCGGAGGTGGTGAACCCGACCTGGTTGTTGATCACGACGTGCACCGTGCCGCCGGTGCGGTAGGCGCGCAGCTGCGACAGCTGCAGCGTCTCGGCCACGATGCCCTGCCCGGCCATCGACGCGTCGCCGTGGATGAGGATCGGCAGCGTGCCGTACCGGCCGGCCGGCCCGCGGTCCTGCTTGGCGCGGACGATGCCCTCGAGCACCCCGTTCACCACCTCGAGATGAGAGGGATTCGCGGCGATGTAGATCGGGATCTGCTCGCCCGTCGCGGCGGTGAAGGTGCCCTCGGTGCCGAGGTGGTACTTCACGTCCCCTGAGCCCTGCAGCGCCTTCTGCGTGCCCTCGAACTCCCGGAAGATCTGCCCGTAGGTCTTGCCGGCGATGTTCGTCAGCACATTGAGGCGGCCGCGGTGCGCCATCCCGATCGCGACCTCCTCGAGACCCTCGACGGCCGCGCCCTGCGCGATCTCGTCGAGCAGCGGGATGGTCGACTCGCCGCCCTCGAGGCTGAAGCGCTTCTGGCCGACGTACTTCGTCTGCAGGAACGTCTCGAAGGCCTCGGCCTCGTTGAGCTTGGCCAGGATGTGCAGCTGCTCGTCGTGGCCGGGCTTCTCGTAGGGCCGCTCGAGGCGATCCTGGAACCAGCGGCGCTGCTCCGGGTCCTGGATGTGCATGTACTCCAGGCCGATCGTGCGGCAGTAGGAGTCCCGCAGCACGCCGAGGATGTCGCGCAGCAGGGCCGAGCGGCGGCCGCCGAAACCGCCGGTGACGAACTCGCGGTCGAGGTCCCAGAAGGTGAGGCCGTGGCTGGCGAGGTCGAGATCCGGATGCGAGCGCTGCCGGTACTCGAGCGGGTCGATGTCGGCCATGAGGTGCCCGCGCACGCGGAACGAGTTGATGAGCTCCTGCACGCGGGCGGTCTTGCCGACCCGCTCCGAGAGGTCGACGTTGATGTCGGCGGCCCAGTGGATCGGGTCGTAGGGGATGCGGAGGGCGGAGAAGATGCTCTCGTAGAAGTGATCGCCGCCGATCAGCTTCTCGTGCACGCGCTTCAGGAACTCGCCGGACCCCGCCCCCTGGATGACCCGGTGGTCGTAGGTGGAGGTGAGCGTGATGGTCTTGCCGATGCCGAGTTCGGCGAGGGTCTTCGGCGCCGAGCCTTGGAACGCCGCGGGGTACTCGAGTGCGCCGGCACCGATGATCGCGCCCTGCCCGCGCATGAGGCGCGGCACCGAGTGCTCGGTTCCGATACCGCCGGGATTGGTCAGCGAGATGGTGACGCCCTGGAAGTCGGCCGCGGTCAGCTTGTTGCCGCGCGCCCGCCCCACCAGATCCTCGTACGCGGTGAGGAACTCGCCGAAGCCCATTGTGTCGGCCCGCTTGATGCCCGGGACGAGCAGTGACCGGGTGCCGTCCGGCTTCGGGAGGTCGATCGCGATGCCGAGGGTGATGTGCGCCGGGGCGACCGCGGAGGGCTTCCCCTCGACCTCCGCGTAGTAGACGGCCTGGCTCGGAAAGTCCTTCAGCGTCTGCACCATCGCCCACGCGATCAGGTGCGTGAACGAGACCTTGCCGCCGCGTGCCCGTCGCAGGTGGTTGTTGATGACGATCCGGTTGTCGATCATCAGCTTGGCGGGGATGGTGCGCACGCTGGTCGCCGTCGGGACGGTGAGCGACTGGTCCATGTTCGCGGCGAGGGTCTTGCTCATCCCGCGCAACGGAGTGACGACGTCCTCCTCCGTGCTCTCCACCGTGGGGGTGCTGGAGGTCTGCGGGGCATCCGCGGGGATGGGCGCGACCTTGGGCTGCACCGAGGTGGTGCGAGCGACCGGCGTGGTGCCGGTGGCGGCGGGCTGAGCCGGGGCGGCGGGCTGAGCCGGGGCTGCGGGTTGTGCCTCCCGCGGGGCGGGCTGCTGCACCGGGATCGCCGTGGTGGGCGTGGGGTCCAGGCGCGCGGCGGGGGCCTCGTCCCGCGGTGTGCCGCCCTGCGCGGCCCGATTCTCCAGCACCGGCCACCAACTCCGGTCGACCGACTCCTTGTCGACGAGCCACCGCTCGTAGAGCTCATCGACGAGCCATTCATTGGCCCCGAACTGTCCCGCGGCATCGCCGTCGGGGGTGACACCGGTCATCTGGCTCGACACGGCCGACCGCCCACTTCCCTGAATCGCTTCGCTGTGCTGGGGACCCGACCGGGCCGGTCCTGAGCCCCGACCCAGCCTAACCCCGCGCCCGTGCGCGCGCCCCTCGCCGCCTCCGCACGCCGACGATCGCGGGCCTCCCGGGGATACCGTGGAGGCATGCGTTTCACCGGGGCGGTTCCGGCCCACGACCTGACCTACTCCGACGTCTTCCTGGTGCCGAGTCGGTCGGACGTCGGCAGCCGTCTCGCGGTCGATCTGGCCCCCGGCGACGGCACGGGTGCGACCGTGCCGATCGTGGCCGCGAACATGAACTCCGTCACCGGACCTCGGCTCGCCGCGGCCCTCGCCCGGCGCGGCGGGCTCGCCGTGCTGCCGCAGGACCTGCCGCTGCAGGAGCTCGACGCGGCCATCCGCTGGGTCAAGGAGCAGCCGACCGCGTTCGATCAGGCGATCCTGCTCGGCGAGGAGGCGACCGTCGCCGACGGACTGGCGATCCTGCCGCCGTCGGCGGGGTACGGGGTCGTGGTCGTCGATGCGCACGGCGACGAGCGCGGGGCGGTACCCGCTGAACGGCTCGCCCACGCCCTGCCGGACGCGCGTCTCGGCGACCTGGCGCAGCCCTCCGTGCCCTCCCTCGACGCGGACGACCTGGGCGGCGGACCGCGCCGCGCCTTCGACCTCATGGCCGAGGCGGGGATCGAGTTCGCCCTGATCCGCCGCCACGGCCGGGTGGTGGGCACGCTCGGGCGCCGCGCCGCCCTGCGGTCCGCGCTCTACGCTCCGGCGCTCGACGCCGGCGGACGCCTCCGGGTGGCTGCCGCGGTCGGCATCACCGGCGACGTCGCCGCCAGGGCGCAGGCGCTCGCCGCCGCGGGAGTCGACGTGCTCGTCCTCGACACGGCCCATGGACACCAGGAGGGCATGCTGCGGGCGCTGCGGGCCATCCGCTCGCTCGGGCTCTCGATCCCCGTGGTGGCGGGCAACATCGTCACCGCGGAGGGCGTTCGCGATCTGGTGGAGGCGGGCGCGGACATCCTCAAGGTCGGCGTCGGCCCCGGCGCGATGTGCACCACGCGGATGATGACCGCGGTCGGCCGCCCGCAGTTCAGCGCGGTGCTGGAGACCGCGGAGGCGGCGCGCGAGGTCGGCGCGCATGTCTGGGCCGACGGCGGGGTGCGCTACCCGCGGGACGTCGCGCTCGCGCTGGCCGCGGGGGCGGCGTCGGTCATGATCGGCTCCTGGTTCGCCGGCACGGTCGAGGCGCCCGGCGACCTCGAGAAGGACGCGGACGGCCGCGTCTACAAGCAGAGCTGGGGCATGGCCTCGACGAAGGCGGTACACGCGCGATTCGGCCGCCTCGATCCTTACGAGCTGGCGCGCAAGGAGCTCTTCGCCGAGGGCATCTCCTCGTCGAGGATCTACCTCGATCCGCTGCGCCCCTCGGTGGAGGATCTCCTCGACATGATAACGGCGGGCGTGCGCTCGTCGTTCACCTACGCCGGCGCGCGCGACCTCGCGGCCTTCCACGAACGCGCGGTCGTCGGCTTCCAGTCGGCCGCGGGCTACGAGGAGGGCAAGGCGCTCCCCGTCTCCTGGTAGCGCCTCCCTCCATTCACCCCAATTGGTTCACATGACCGGTCGTGAGCCCCCTGGTGCGACATGTGAACGAGGCCCAGAACGCGGAAGTCGGGGTCGGTAGACTGGTCCGATAATGGACGACCCTCCGTCTGCACGCGGCCGCCTCCTTCCCGCCCACCCCGCAGGTGCGCGATGATCCCCGACGGGCTGCTGTTCCTGTTCGGGTTGCTGCTCACGGTCGGCACCGGGCTCTTCGTCGCCAGCGAGTTCTCCCTGGTCACCCTCGACCGCGCCGATCTCGAGGCCCGGCAGGGCCGCGGCGAGCGGATGCTGACCCTGCCGATCCGTGCGCTCACGCGCACCTCCACCCATCTCTCCAGCGCGCAGCTGGGCATCACCCTCACCACGCTCTTGGCCGGGTACACGTTCCAGCCGGCGATCGCGAACCGGATCGAGCCGCTGGCCCACGACCTCGGCGTCCCGAGCGAGGCGTCCGCGGTGGTGGCCACCGTGGTCGCCGTGCTCGTCGCGACGCTGCTGTCGATGATCTTCGGCGAGCTGGTGCCGAAGAACCTCGCCCTCTCGGCGCCGCTGCCCACGGTGAAGGCGGTCATCCCGTTCCAGGTCGGCTTCACGACCGTGTTCCGACCCGCGGTCTGGCTGCTCAATCACACCGCGAATCGGGTGCTGCGCGCCGTCGGCATCGAGCCGCGGGAGGAGATCTCTTCGGCCCGGACCGCGGAGGAGCTGCGCAGCCTCGTCCGCCGCTCGGCCCGGGAGGGATCCCTCGACCGCGACACCGCCACCCTCCTCGCCCGCACCCTGGTGTTCTCGGACCACGACGCCTCGGACGCCATGACGCCGCGCCCGCGGGTGGCCGCCGTGGCGGGATCCGCCCCGGCCGCCGAGGTGGTGCGCCTCGCCGGTCGCACCGGGTTCTCGCGCTTCCCTGTCATGGGCGAGGACATCGACGACGTCGTCGGCATCGTCCACCTCAAGCAGGCGGTCTCGGTGCCGCGCGATCGGCGGGACGCCGTGCCGGTCACCGCTCTGCAGAGCGAGGCCCTGCGCGTGCCCGAGACGATGAAGCTCGACTCGCTGCTCGGAGAGCTCCGCGGGCGCGGCTACCAGATGGCCGTGGTCGTCGACGAGTACGGCGGCACCGCCGGCGTCATCACCCTCGAGGACCTCATCGAGGAGCTGGTCGGCGAGGTCTCCGACGAGCACGACCGCACCCGGGCGGATGTCGTGCGCAGCCGGGGCTGGCTCACCTTCCCCGGCGCCCTGCGCCCAGACGAGCTGCTTGATCGCGCCGGTGTGGCGGTGCCCGAGGACGGGCCCTACGAGACGGTCGCCGGGTGGATGATGAGCGAACTGGGCCGCATCGCCACCGGCGGCGACACCGTCCAGATCGCGGACGGCACGTTCCGGGTCGAGCGGATGGACGGGCGCCGGATCGACCGCATCCGCTTCACGCCCCGACCGCCCGACCTCGACCAGACCGCGACGCGGTCCGCGGACACGACGGAGGCGCCGCGATGAGCGGCGACTTCTGGGGCATCTTCTGGCTGGTCGTCCTGCTGATCGTCAACGGCTTCTTCGTCGCCGCGGAGTTCGCCGTCATCTCGGCGCGGCGCTCGCAGATCGAGCCGCGGGCCGAGGCCGGTTCCCGCGCGGCGAAGACGGCACTGTGGGCGATGGAGCACGCCACCCAGATGCTCGCGGTATGCCAGCTGGGCATCACGGTCGCGTCGTTGCTGATCCTGAACGTCTCCGAGCCAGCCATCGACCACCTCCTGGAAGCCCCGCTGGGCGCGCTCGGCCTGCCCGAGTCGGCGATCGCGCCCATCGCGTTCGCCGTCGCCCTCATGGGCGTTTCCTTCCTCCATGTGGTCTTCGGCGAGATGGTGCCGAAGAACCTCTCGTTCTCCGTTCCGGATCGTGCCGTGCTGATCCTGGCCACGCCTCTGGTCGCCATCGCCACGGTCCTGCGCCCGGTCGTGGTGAGCCTGAACGCGATCGCGAACGGGATGCTGCGTCTGGTCCGCATCGAGCCGAAGAACGAGGCGACGAGCGCGTACACCGTGGATGAGGTGGCGATCATCGTCGCCACCTCCACCAAGGAGGGCGTGCTCACCGACCGTACCGGCACCCTCGGCAACGCGTTCGAGTTCACCGAGAAGCGGGTGCATGAGGTCGCGGTGCCCATGTCCGCCCTCGTCACCCTGCCCGAGGCGGCCTCGCCGGCGGAAGTCGAGCGGGCCGTCGCCCGGCACGGCTTCAGCCGGTACGTGCTCGTCGACGAGTCGGGGGAGCCCACCGGGTACGTGCACATCAAGGACGTGCTCGACCTGCGCGACGACGAGGCCGACGAGCCGGTGCCGCCCAAGCGCATCCGTCAGCTCGTGTCGCTGTACCGCGACTCGGAGGTGGAGGACGCGCTGGCGACGATGCGCCGGTCGGGACTCCATGTGGCGCGGGCGTTCGACTCGGACGGCGTCACCCAGGGTGTCGTCTTCCTCGAGGACATCATCGAGGAGCTGGTGGGCGAGGTGCAGGACGCGACGCGGCGGTAGCGTCCAGGGATGCGGCACACGCCCCGGTACCTGCTCGAGGATGACGATGAGGTCAGGCGGCTGATCCGCGAGAACCCCTGGGCGACGATGGTGTCGGCGACCAGCCGCGGGCTGGTCGCCTCGCACTACCCCTTCCTGCTCGAGGAGGACGAGGAGCGGATCGTCGTGGTCTCCCACGTCGGGCGTCCGGATGAGACGCTGCATGAACTCGGGGAGCACGAGCTGCTCGTGATTGTGCAGGGCCCGCACGGGTACATCTCGCCCGGGTGGTATGCCGAGGGGGATGTGATCCCGACCTGGAACCACGTCACCGCCCACCTCTATGGAGTTCCCGAGCTGCTCGACCCGGAGGAGAACTACCGCGTGCTGGAGCGGCTGGTCGACCACTTCGAGCAGCGGATGCCGCATCCGGCCTCCCTGGCACTGGACGAGAACGGTTCGCGGCGCACCGCCGTCGGCACCGTCGGTCTGCGCCTGCGGGTCACCCGCTACGACGCGCGTCTCAAGCTCAGCCAGAACAAGCCCGCCGAGGTGCGCGAGCGGATCATCGACGGGCTCCGCGCCGAGGGTCCGTACGCCCATCCGGCGCTGGCGGACGAGATGGCGCGGGTGGGCCTTCGGGAGCGACCGTCGAGAGGCCACGACACGCCGCTACCCGGTCGCGGGTAACGGCGTGTTGTGGCCTCTCGGCGTCAGGGGTCAGTCCGCGAGGCCCGTCAGGAACGCGCGAAGCTCCGCGGGGGTGGTGAAGACGTGCCCGGTGACGCCGAGCGCCTCCGCGCCGGCGACGTTCTCGGGCTTGTTGTCCACGAACACCATCTGCGAAAGCTCGACGCCGAGTCCCTCGGCGACCACCCGGTAGATGCTCGCCTCGGGCTTCAGCTCGTCGAGTTCGGCGCTGACGAAGACCCGCTCGAACCAGGCGCCCATCGGCGAGTAGCGGAACGGGTCGCCGAAGTCGAAGCCCGCGTTCGAGAGCAGCGCGAGGCGGGTCCCGCCCTCGTGCAGGTCGGCGAGGATCTGCACGGTGCCGGGCTCGACGCTGATCCAGCCGCGGAAGTCCGCCGCCCACAGCTCCTGCACCCGCGCGGCCGACCACTGCGCGCCGAGCTCGCGGGCCAGCAGCGCCCAGTACTCGTGCACCCGGATGCGGCCGCGATCCAGATCCGCCCGGTGCGCCCAGTACGGCTCCCAGAACTGCTCTGCGGGCACGCCGGCGAGGGCGAGCAGTGCGGCTGTGTCCGCCCCGCTCGGGGAACGGGAGATCACCTCGCCGTAGTCGACGACGACGACCCGGCCCGGGATGCTGATGCTCATCCTGGAAAAGTATCGTGGCGGACATGGGCCAGCCCTTCGGACCGACGGATGCCGCGCGCTGGATCGCCGTGCCGCAGGAGAACAGCGACAAGTACTCCCGCGGGGTGGTCGGCTTCGTCACCGGTTCGGCGGTGTATCCGGGCGCGGCGGTGCTCGGGGTGGAGGCCGCCCTGCACACCGGGGTGGGGATGGTCCGCTACCTCGGCCCGGGGCGGCCGACCCGGCTCGTGCTGCAGCGGCGACCGGAGGCCGTGACCGCCGACGGCCGGGTGCAGGCCTGGGTCATCGGCTCGGGTCAGAGCGCCGACCGCGACGCCGACACGGCCGCCCGCCTGGATTCCGCGCTCGCTCAGGAGGTGCCGGTGGTGCTCGACGGGGGCGGGTTCGACCTGCGCGACCGGGTCGCCGGCCCGTGCCTCCTCACCCCGCACGCCGGCGAACTCGCCGCGATCCTCGGGGTGGACCGGTCCGCGGTCGGCGCCGACCCGGAGGGCAGCGCGCGGCGCGCCGCCGCGCAGCTCGACGCGGTCGTCCTGCTCAAGGGCGCGACGACCCGCGCGGTGACGCCGGACGGCCGCGTGCTCGAGGCGAGTTCGGCGACCCCGTGGCTCGCGACCGCGGGGGCGGGCGACGCGCTCGCCGGCATCCTGGGCGCCCTGGTCGCCACCCATCACGAGCGCCTCTCGGCGGATCCGGATGCGCTGGCGCCGCTGGCCGCGACGGCGGCGGTGCTGCATGGGCTCGCCGCCCGCCGTGCGAGTGCGGGCGGTCCCTTCACCGTGCTGCAGCTGGTCGAGGCGCTGCCCGCGGTGATCGCCAAACTGCTCGCCCCCTGAGCTCTCGCGGGGCCCGTGCGGGACTACCCCGCCGAGGGGAGGACCCGGGCGAGGAAGTCGCGGGTGCGCTGCTCCTGCGGCGCCGCGAACAGCTGCCGGGCGGCGCCCTGCTCCACGATCCGGCCGCCGTCGAGGAAGAGCACGCGGTCGGCCACGTCCCGCGCGAACGCCATCTCGTGCGTGGCCATCAGGATCGTGGTGCCCTCGGCGGCCACCTCGCGGACCAGCGCGAGCACGTCGCCGACGAGCTCGGGATCCAGCGCGCTGGTGATCTCGTCGAGCAGCAGCAGCTCGGGCTCGCCCGCGAGCGCCCGCGCGATCGCCGCGCGTTGCTGCTGCCCCCCGGAGAGCCGGTCCGGATGCTCCCGGGCGAACCGCGCCAGGCCGACCCGCTCGAGCAACGCCATCCCGACCCGCTCGGCTTCCGCTCTCGGCACGCGTCGCACCCGTCGCGCCGCGAGCGTCACGTTGTCGAGCACGCTGAGATGCGGGAAGAGGTTGTAGTGCTGGAACACGACGCCGATGCGCGCGCGGATGCGGTCGGCGTGGATACGCGGGTCGCTGATATCCGTCTCGCCGAGCAGGATGCGCCCGTCGTCGATGCGCTCCAGCAGATCCACGCAGCGCAGGAGGGTTGACTTCCCCGAACCGCTCGGCCCGATGAGCGCGACCACCTCGTGCGCGGCGAGCTCGAGCGACACGCTCTCGAGGACGGGGGCGCCGCCGAAGCGCTTGCGGAGACTCTCGACGCGGAGGACCGGCGTGCTCACACCACCGCGCCGATCTGCTCCCGCCGCCGCAGCCGGGCGGAGTACGCGTCCACGAACCGGATGCAGGGGATCGCCAGCAGCACGAACAGCACGCCGGCGAGAACGTACGGGGTGTAGTCGAACAGCTGCGCCTGCACGATCCCCGCGGCACGGACCGCGTCGACCGCCCCGAGCACCGAGATCAGCCCGACGTCCTTCTGCATCGAGATGAAGTCGTTCATGAGCGCCGGGGTCACCTTGCGCACCGCCTGCGGCAGCAGCACGATCCGCAGCGTCTGCCCCGAGCTCAGGCCGAGCGCCCGCGCGGCGAGGCGTTGCGAGGGATGCACGGCGTCCAGACCCGCTCGCAGCACTTCGGCCACGTACGAGGAGTAGGTGAGCACGAGGGCGAGCGTGCCGAGCAGCTCCGCGGGGATGCGCTGAGTGGTGAAGCCCAGCGCGGGCACACCGAAGCCGATGAGGTAGAGCACGATGATGAGCGGCAGCCCGCGGAACAGGTCGGTGTACGCGGCGGCGAGGGCGCGCAGCGGGAACAGCACCGGACTGCGGACGGTCCTGGCCGCCGCGAGCAGGGTGCCGACGACGGCGACGCCGAGTGCCGAGACGACGAGGACGCGGATGTTCAGCCAGAAGCCGGCGATCACCTGCGGCCAGGCCCGCGCCCAGCTGTCGGCGTTGAAGAACGACTCCTGCACCGCCGACCAGCCGGGCGTGTTGACGACCCCGACCCAGACCACGGCGGCGAAGACGATCGTGGACGCGGTCGCGACTAGCACCGAGCGGGTGGTCTGACGTCGCCGGAAGCCCCGCCGCTCGAGCTCGAGCGCGCTCACCTCCGGCGCGCGAGCCGCCGCATCCGTCACGCGCCTACTTCAGCACACACCGCATCCGCTAGCGCAGCACGGGAGCGCCGGCGCTGCCGCCGAGCCACTCGTCCTGCAGCGCCGCCAGAGTCCCGTCGGCACGGAGGGCGTCGACCGCCTTCGAGACCTTCGCGGTGAGCGCGCTTCCCTTCGGCAGCAGGATGCCCCACTCCTCGCCCCCTGCTCCGCTGTCGGCCAGCTGGCCCACGATGGTACCGTCCTCCAGCTCCGCACTGGTCAGGTAGAACGCGGTCGGCAGGTCGACGACGATGGCGTCGACCTGCTTGCTCTTCAGGGCCGCCACGGCGTCGCTGTTGGTATTGAACACCTGCGGCTGCTGCGTCGGCTCGATCTCGGTCTGGATCGCGGTGAGGCTCGTCGTGCCCGTCTGCACGCCGAGAAGCGCCGAGCGCAGTCCGGCGATGCCGGTCGCCGCCGCCGCCCGCGAGCCCGCGAGCGCGACCACCGCCTGCGGTGCCTCGAAGTACGGCGAGGAGAAGTCGACCTTCTTCTTCCGCGCGTCGGTGATCGAGTACTGCTGCAGGTTGAGGTCGAAGTCCTTCGGGCCCGGCGCGATGGCCTTGTCGAAGTCGACGCGGGTCCACACCACGTCCTTCTCGGCGAAGCCGAGCTTGTCGGCCACCGCGTAGGCGACCGCCGCCTCGAAGCCCTTGCCGCTCTGCGGCGCGTTGTCGAGCACGTAGGGCGGGTAGGCGGGCTGGCTGGTGGCGATCGTGAGCTTGCCCTCGGTCACGTAGTCCGAGGCGCTCGACTCGCCGGCGCACCCGGCGAGGGCGAGCGCGGCGAAGGCGGCGAAGACGACGGCGGTCGCCAGTCGGGTGCGGCGCGAGGGCATGGCTCATCGTGGCAGAGCGGACGCCGCCCGGCTCGCCGTGTTGCGCCAGATTGCGATTCGATGCGTAGCCTGGGGCGGTGCCGCCGCGGATCGTGCTCTGGGTCGCCTTCGCGCTGGTGCACCTGTGGCTCGTCGTCGTGAACCTCGGCGGCCCCGGCTATCCGCTCGGCGACGTCCAATGGGTGTACCCGCGGTGGGTCGAGGCGGGCCTGTCCCAGGGCAGCTGGGTGGGCATCGACGTGCCGTGGGTGTACCCGCTGCTCGCCCTCGTGCCGATCGTCGCCGCGTCCCTCGCCGGCGCCGCCGCGTACCCGGTGCTGTGGCTCACCCTCGTCACCGCCCTCGACGCGGTGGCGTTCGGCATGCTGCTCGACAGCGACGAGCCCGCCCGCCCGCGCACGACCGCCGCCGGCGGGTGGCTCGTGTTCCTCGTGCTGCTCGGTCCGATCGCGCTCGGGCGCATCGACGCCGTGGCGGTGGCGGTGGCGGTCATCGCTCTCGTGCTGCTGGGCGCGCGCCCGGCGCTCGCGGGCGTGCTGCTCGCCGCCGCGGCCTGGGTGAAGGTCTGGCCGGCGGCCCTCGTCGCCGCCGCGCTGGTCGCGCTGCCGCGCCGTCGCGCGATCCTCGCCGGTGCCGCCGGCCTCACCGTGGGCGTCCTGGCGGTCGCGCTGCTTCTCGGGGCCGGCGGGAACGTGCTGAGCTTCGTGACCGAGCAGACCGGTCGCGGGCTGCAGGCCGAAGCGCCCGCCGCGACGCCGCTGCTGATCGGTGGCGCGCTCGGCGGTGCCTGGCGCCCCTACTACGACACCGACATCCTCACCTGGCAGGTGAGTGGTCCGGGTGTCGAGCAGGTCGCCGCGGCCAGCACCCTGCTCCTCGTGCTCGTCGTGCTCGGCATCCTGCTCGTCGGCGGTCGCGCGGCGCGCCGCGGCGTCGATCCGACGCGTCTCCTGCCCACGCTGGCCCTCGCTCTGGTGATGGCCCTCATCGTGTGCAACAAGGTCGGCTCGCCGCAGTTCGTCGCCTGGATCGCCGCGCCGGTGCTGTGCGGCGTTCTGCTCCTCGGCCCGCGCCTCCGCGACGGCTTCGGGGTCCCCGCGCTCGCCGCGCTCGCCATCGCCGCGCTGACGCAGGCGATCTACCCGTTCTTCTACGGCGAGCTGCTCGCGCTGCAGCCCGCGATGCTCGGGGTGCTCGCCGCCCGGAACCTCCTGGGTGTCGCGGTGCTGGTCTGGGCGGTCCGGCGCCTGGTGCAGCTGGCCCGGCACGCCGCGCCCGTCCGCGAACCGCTTCCGGAAGGAGCCCCCACATGATCGTCGCCTTCTCCGTCTCGCCCTTGGGCGCGGGGGATTCCGTGCACGATGCCGTCGCCGCCGCGGTGCGCGTCGTTCGCGACTCGGGACTGCCGAACCGCACCTCGTCGATGTTCACCGAGATCGAGGGCGAGTGGAATGAGGTGTTCGAGGTCGTGAAGCGCGCCGCCGAGGCGGTGGGTGCCTTCGCGCCGCGCGTCTCGCTCGTGCTGAAGGCCGACGTCCGTCCCGGGCACACCGGCGAGCTGGCGGGCAAGCTCGACCGCCTCGAGCGCGCCCTCGCCGACGGGCTATAGGACCCACAGGCTCATCGGGCGCGTCCCGTGGTCGCGGGGGCCCAGCGACCACGGAAGGCGACCGGTGGAGGCGGATGCCGCCGCGCGGTCGGCCGGCCCGGCGGCGCGGGACGCCGGTAGGCTGGAGCGGCTCGACGGGGAGTCCCGCCCGCTCTCGAAGGATTCCCGATGGCCCTCACCCCGGCCCGCGCCCGCCTCGCGCTGCTCGCTCTCGCACTCGGCGGATTCGGAATCGGCACGACTGAGTTCGTCGCGATGGGCTTGCTGCCCGAGATCTCCCGCGACGTGCTGCCCGCTCTCGCGCGGCAGAGCCCCGACGACGCCATCGCCCAGGCGGGCGTCGTCATCTCCGCGTACGCGCTCGGCGTGGTGGTCGGCGCCCCGACCATCGCGGCCACCGCCGCGCGATTCCCCCGCAAGCGTCTGCTCCTCATCCTCGCGATCGCGTTCACGTTCGGCACGATCCTCTCCGCTCTGGCGCCGACCTTCCCCCTCCTTCTCGGCGCCCGCTTCCTGGCGGGCCTGCCGCACGGGGCCTACTTCGGTGTCGCCTCGCTCGTCGCCGCGTCCCTGCTCGGTCCGGGCAAGCGCGGCCAGGGCGTCGCCATGGTGCTCGCCGGACTCACCGTCGCCAACGTCGTCGGCGTCCCCGCCATCACCTTCGTCGGGCAGAACGCGGGATGGCGCGTCGCCTACTTCCTGGTCGCGGCGGTCTTCGCCCTCACGGCGGTCTCGATCGCGCTGCTCGTCCCCGACCAGCCCGGCGATCCGGCCGCGACGCTGCGCCGGGAGCTCGCCGCGCTCCGACGCCCGCAGGTCTGGCTCGCGGTGGGGGCCGGGGCCATCGGATTCGGCGGGTTCTTCGCGGTCTACAGCTATGTCGCCCCGCTCACCACCGAGGTCACCGGGCTGCCGGCATCCCTCGTCCCGATCTCGCTCGCGGTGCTCGGCATCGGCATGGTGATCGGCAACCTGGGGGGCGGACGGCTCGCGGATGCCGGGGCGCTGCGCGCCCTGCTGCTCGCGCTCGGCGCCTTCGCCGTGGTCCTCACCCTGGTCGCGCTGCTCTCGCCGACGATCGCCGGCCTCTACGGATCGCTGCTGCTTCTCGGCGTGGTCGGGGGAGCGGTGGGACCGGCGGTGCAGACGCGGCTCATGGACGTCGCCGGAGACTCCCAGACCCTCGCCGCCGCGCTCAACCACTCCGGGCTGAACATCGGCAACAGCCTCGGAGCGGCGCTCGGCGGCGCGGTCATCGCCGCGGGCTGGGGCTTCCGGGCGCCGGCCTGGGTGGGTGTCGGGCTCGCGCTCGGCGGGCTCGTCGTCGCCCTCGTCAGCGCGAATCTGCAGCGGCGCTACGGCACACCGAGCGGTCGGCTGCGGATCGTCCGCGCGGCCTGATCCCGCGGGTCGAGGGGCTCGGGTCGAGGGGCTCAGAACGTGCCGGTGGCGGCGTCCTGGATGAGGATGCCGTCCTGGATCGCCCGGCGTCGGAGAGCCACCTTCGTGCCCACATCGATGCCCGCGACGCGGTACTTCTCGCGGATGCGCTTGAGGTAGCTCTTCGCGGTCTCCTCCGAGATGCCGAGCTGGTAGGCGACGCTCTTCACCGGCTCGCCGCCGCCGTAGAGCGCCATGACGCGGCGCTCCTGAGCGGACAGCTTCGGCGATCCGCCGATGTCGGCGGCATTGAGGGCCAGGTCGAGCTCGGCGGAGATGAAGCTCTCGCCCTGGGCCGCGGCCCGGATCGCCTCGACGATCATCCCCACCTCCTCGCTCTTCACGAGGTAGCCGAGTGCCCCCGCGGCGAGCGCCTCGCGCACCACGTTCGGCTCGGAGTAGGTGCTCATCAGCACCACCCGCACGCCGGTGGTCTTCAGGGTCGAGATCTTCAAGGCGACGGGGATGTTGTCCTTGAGGTCGAGGTCGAGCAGCACGACGTCGACCGGGAACTTCGGATGGGTCAGCAGCTCCGGCCAGGTCGTCACCGCCGCCTCGAGCTCGATGTCGTCGGCGGCGTTGGCGATCCACTCGCTGAGAGCCCCCAGCAGCATGCGGTGGTCGTCCACCAGGGCCAGTCGGATGCGCTCCGGATACGTGCTCATGTCATTCCCTCCGTGGACAGGCACTCATCCCGGGGTGCGGGCGTCGGCCGGATTCTCGACCAGGCAGTCGATATCGAGGCGGAGGCTCGCATCCTGGATGGAGTCAGAGTATCGCCCGACCCGGGCGAGGGAGTCCCATACCGACGGATCGACACGATTGCGGCGCACCCCGGTGGAGCGGATGACCACCGGCACCGCGATCTTGGTGCCGGGCACCCCGGATCCGGGCACCACGGGTCCGATCTGCACCTCCAGGGTGCGATCGGGCGCCGCGCGCTTCTGGGTGTCGCTCACGAGCATCCACACGGCCGACAGCAGGCCGTCGCGCTGCGCCGGATCCAGGAGGCCCGCCAGGCTCGACTTGTCGACGAGGGTGACCGACTTGCCGAGCACTTCGGACTCGCTCACCGCGTGATAGAGCCAGGTCTCGCGGCGGCCCTCGATGAGATGCAGGCGCAGCTCGGTCGCCAGCGATGCCGCCACCGATGCCGAGCGCGGGCTCAGCGGCAGTTTCACCTTGCCTCCGGCGATGTTCTCGAAGAGCTCCTCGGCGGTGAGGTCCAGTCGCGCGAGCTCCTCGGAGGCGAGCATGCCCACGGCGAATCGCGGCGCCTGCACCGTCGACTGCACGAGCACACGGTCCAGCTCCACCTGAACCATGTAGCGGAAGCCGTCAACGAGAACCACGGCGATGAGCGCCGGAAGCACCGTCGCCGCCACCACGAGGATCTGATCGGAGGCGGTGGCGGGACCGAGCGGGCGGGTTCCGGTGAGCACGGCGACGAGGATCGCGATCCCTGCCGCCGCCGCGGGGATCAGGATCGCCGCCCGGCTCTGCAACGGCACGATCATGACCAGCGCAGCCGCGGCGACCGGCGCCGCCGTCGCGTGCGCGCCGATGTCCTGCAGGGGCCAGATCGCCACGAGATCGAGTGCGAAGGCGGCGGCCAGCCCGCCGAGCACCACGGCGTAGACGGCGGACGGCAGCCGGTCGCCCGTGACCCGGGCGGTGATCAGGATGACGGCGTAGGTCGCGGCGAACACCAGCCACGCGAGCGCGCCGATCAGCGGCAGCGGGTACTCGGTCCAGTGCGCCGCGAACACGGTGAGCCCGTACAGCGCACGCAGGCCCACGATGACCGCGGCGCCGATCGCGAGGAAGCTCGCGCCCAGGCTCGAGCGGTACGGCGAGCCCGGGCGGGTCAAGCGCCGCGCCGCGCCGCCGACCCCGCGGCTCGGGCGCCCGACCACGATGCCGAGGGTGTTCTCCTCGGGGATGCCGGTCTCGGTCGTCGGCGGGAGCGAGCGCCGACGTCGCAGGCGCGGCGGGGCGAGCGGAGGCTGGGTCACCGCGGCACCTCCAGCACGACGGTGGTGCCCATGCCGGGGGCCGAGAACAGCCGGGCGTTGCCGCCGACGTCTTTCAGCCGCGCCACGACCGACTCCTTGAAGCCGAGCTTGGCCTCGCCGACATCCGCGATGTCGAAGCCGACCCCCTGGTCGGTGATCATCGCCTTGACGCTCGACTCGTCCTCGGTGATCGTCACGTGCGCCTGGGTCACCCCCGAATGCCGGCGGACGTTCTCCAGGCACTCGGCCAGGGCGAGGAGGAAGGCGTCGAGCACGTGGCTCGGCAGCAGCAGCTGCCCGCTGCCGTGCCAGGTCACCTCCAGCCCCATCCGCCCGAAGCGGCCCTTCACCGATTCGAGCGTCGTGCCGAGCTCGGTCGTCGCCACCGGGGTGAGGTTGTAGCCGCCGGACGCCGTCGGGGTCGGAGTGGACCCGAGTCGCAGCTGACGCAGCAGGCGGGCGTCGCCCGCGGCCTGCTCCCGGAGCGCATCCGCCGACACCCCCACCCCGGAGTGCGCGAGGAGGGTCAGCGTGGCGAGCACGGTGTCGTGCAGCAGTCGCGCGCCCTGCCGGCGTTGCGCCTCCGTCTCGGATGCCTGCCGCTCGGCCCGGTGGGCTCGGCCGATCGAGGCGATCCGGCGAGCCACCTGGGGCACCGCGGCCCCGACCCAGATGGAGATGAAGACGGTGAGCGCCCAGCCCATCACCAGCGGACCCACCGTGCGGATGAGGGGCTGCAGCGGGACGGTGAGGAACAGGGTGACCGCCGAGACGAGCGCGAAGGAGGCACCCAGCAGCATCACCCGGCCGACCGAGGAGGTGAGCACGAGAGCGACCGACGCGAGGGAGGCGCCGCAGAGACTCAGCACCGCGGCCATCACGCCGCCGCCGTCGCGGGCGGGCGCCGCGGTCGTGATCACCGCGATCGCCCCGAGCCCGGCGACCACCCCGAGCACCACCCACACGAGATTTCTGCTGGCCCCGGTGCGCCACTGCGCGAGGATCAGCAGCGCGTAGGGCACGACCGCGATCAGGAGGGTCGTCGACGGCAGGGTGCCCGGAACCACCAGGCAGAGCATCGAGACCAGGGTGAACGTGAGACCGTAGACGCGAGCGACCTGCCCCAGCAGGCGGTCGCGCTCGCGGGTGAACAGGTCCATCTGCGCACTCTCCCACGTCCCTCGGGCGCTGTGATCGCCATGCTCGCATGCCGCCCCTCCCATTGGGGGTGCCACGCGGAGCGGGTCTCTCGTACTGTCGTGGCATCGGGAACGGTTCGGGGGAGCCGACGACCGAGGGATGCGGCATCCGGGGGGAACGCCGCATCACCACGCAATGGGGGAAATCAGCGGGGGCCGCGTCGGCGCAGAAGCGCAGACGGGGCCCCCGATCCCGTTGGCCGGCTACGGCGCCAGGAGGCGGCCGACCTGAGCGCCGACCAGCTCGTCCTCGATGAGGAACGCGTCGTGCCCGTAGGGCGAGGAGATCACCACGGGCTCGCCCCCGTCGAGCCCGTGCGCCAGGCCGGCCGCGATGACCCGCTGGCCGGGCACCGGGTAGAGCCGGTCCGAGTCGACGCCCACCACGAGGGAACGCGCCGTGACCCGCTCGAGCGCGGCACGGACACCGCCCCGATCACGGCCGATGTCGTGGGAGTTCATCGCATCCACCAGCACGAGGTAGCTGTTCGCGTCGAATCGGCGGGTGAACTTGTTGCCGTGGAAGCCGAGGTAGCTCTCGACGGCGAACACGCCCCCGCCGCCAAGCGGGCTGATGCCGGACTGCCAGCTGCGCTCGAAACGGTCGTCGAGCTCGGTGGGGGAGCGGTAATTGAGCAGCGCCATCCGCCGCGCCAGGGCGAGCCCGCGGTGCGGCCCGTGCCCGTCCTGGGCGTCGTAGTAGTCGCCGCCGGCGAAACCCGGGTCCATGCGGATCGCTTCCGACTGCACCGAGTCGAGGGCGATCTGGTCGGCACCGGAGGCGGGCGGTGCGGCCAGCACCGCGAGCCGCGCCACGCGATCCGGATGCTCGATCGCCCACTCGAGCGCCTGCATCCCGCCCATCGACCCGCCCACGACGGCGGCCCAGGAGCGGATGCCGAGCCGGTCGGCGAGCATCGCCTGCGCCGCCACCTGATCGCGGATGGTGAGGTAGGGGAAGCGGGAACCCCATTCCCGGCCGTCCGGGGCGAGCGAGGCGGGGCCGGTCGAGCCCTGGCATCCGCCGAGCATGTTCGGGGCCACGACGAACCAGCGGCCCGGGTCGATCGCGCGGCCGGGACCGACGACGCCGCCCCACCAGCCGCCCGTGGGGTGGCCCGGACCGGCGACGCCGACGACGTGGCTGTCTCCAGTGAGAGCGTGGAGCACGAGCACGGCGTTGCCGCCGTCCGGGTCGAGCTCACCCCAGGTCTCGTACGCCAGCGTCACCGCGGGCAGGGAACCGCCCCGCTCCAGTTCGAGCGGGCCGAGCTGGGCGAAGCGCCGGTCGCCGACGGGGTCGCCCTCCCGCCACGCTCCGGATGCCGGGGGCGCGCCGACGAGGGAGCGCCGCACGGCCTCCGACACGAAGGTCGAGGGCACCGCATCCTCGGGCGTCTGCCAGTCCACCCGCTCATTCTCCCGGAGCCCGCGCGCCGGTTACGCGCTCGTGATCACCGGGACAACAGCCGTCCTCGTCGCGCACGGCGAAGATCCCCGCCGTTCTGTGCGAGGACGGCTGTCGTCCCGGGAAAAGGGCTCGGGCGCTCAGACGGTGGCGGAAGAGGATGCGGCGGCCTGACGGGCGGCGGCGAAGCCCGCGGCGAGGTCGGCCTTGAGGTCCTCGACGTTCTCGATCCCGACCGAGAGGCGCACCAGGCCCGGGGTGACCCCGGTGGTGAGCTGCTGCTCGGGCGTGAGCTGCGAGTGGGTGGTCGAGGCGGGGTGGATGATGAGGCTGCGCACATCGCCGATGTTCGCCAGGTGGCTGAACAGCGTGACGCTCTCCACGAGCGCGCGCCCGGCCGCGACGCCGCCCTTGAGCTCGAACGAGACGACGGCGCCGACCCCGAGAGGGGCATACCTGTTCGCCGCGGCGTACCACGGGCTCGAGGGGAGGCCGGAGTAGTTGACGCTCGCGACCTCCGGCTGCGCCTCCAGCCACTCGGCGATGTCCTGGGCGTTCTGGGTGTGGCGCTCGATCCGCAGGCTGAGCGTCTCGATGCCCTGCAGCAGGGTGAATGCGGAGTCCGGCGAGAGCGCCGCGCCGGTGTCGCGCAGCAGCTGCACCCGCGCCTTGATGACGTAGGCGATCGCATCCCCGAGCACCGTCGTGTACGAGGCGCCGTGGTAGGAGGGGTCCGGCTCGGTCAGGCCGGGGAACTTGTCGACCAGCGTCGACCACGGGAACCGGCCGCCGTCGACGATGAGCCCCGCGATCACGGTGCCGTGGCCGCCGAGGAACTTCGTCGCGGAGTGCACGACGATGTCGGCGCCCGACTCGAACGGGCGGATGAGGTACGGGGTGGCGATCGTGTTGTCGACGATCAGCGGCAGGTCGTTCTCGTGCGCCACATCGGCGACGAGCTCGATGTCGAGCACGTTGATCCGCGGGTTGCCGATCGTCTCGGCGAAGAACAGCTTCGTGTTCGGTCGCACCGCGGCCCGCCACTCGTCGGCGTCGTCCTGATTCTCGACGAAGGTGACCTCGATGCCGAGCTTCTGCAGGGTGTACGTGAAGAGGTTGTAGGTGCCGCCGTAGATCGAGGACGAAGAGACGATGTGGTCGCCCGCGACCGCGATGTTCAGCACCGCGTAGGTGATCGCACTGGATCCCGATGCGACGGCCAGCGCCGCCGTGCCGCCCTCGAGTGCGGCGATGCGCTTCTCGAGCACATCGGTGGTCGGATTCATGAGCCGGGTGTAGATGTTGCCGAACTCGGCGAGCGCGAACAGGTTCGAGGCGTGCTCGGTGCTGTTGAAGACGTAGGAGGTCGTCTTGTAGATCGGGGTGGCGCGGGCGTTGGTGACGGGGTCGGGAGCCGCCCCGGCGTGCACCTGCTGGGTCTC
>JACRGJ010000095.1 GCA_016212425.1 Micrococcales bacterium
CGTGGGGTCAGCGTGTTTTAGGCGGTATGCGACCCCTCGGATCGAGGCGCGCGGGCGCTCAGCGGCTGCGGAGGGCGCGGATCGCGTGGACGGTCGCGATCGCCGCCTCCGCGGCCCGTCCGCCCACGTCCTCCCTCGAGCCGTCGAGGCCCGCCCGGTCGAGGCCCTGCTGCTCGTCCTCCACCGTGAGCACCCCGAAGCCCACGGGTTTGCCGGTGTCCAGCGCCACCCGGGTCAGGCCGTCGGTCGCCGCGGAGGCGACGTAGTCGAAGTGCGGGGTCTCACCGCGCACGATCACGCCGAGAGCGACCACCGCATCCGCCCCCGCGTCGAGGGCCACCCGGCACACCAGCGGCAGCTCGAAGCTGCCGGGCACCTGCACCTCGCTCCAGGTCGCCCCGGATGCCTCCAGCACGCGCCGCGCGCCGTGCAGCAGCCCGGTCGAGATCTCGTGGTGCCAGAGCCCCGAGACCACCACGACGCGCATCCCGGCGCCGTCGGTATCGAGCTCCGGGCGTCCCTCGCCGCTCATGCGGGCTTCCTCTCGTTCTCGAGGGCCGCATCCAGCGCCTCGTGGGTGGGCAGCGCGTGACCCATGCGGTCCCGCTTCGTGTCGAGGTAGGCCTCGTTGAACTCGCCCAGGCCGACGATCAGCGGCACCAGCGCGAGCACCTCGATCCCGCGCTCGCTCAGCTGACGCGCCTTCTCGGGGTTGTTGGTCAACAGTCGCACCGAGCGGATGCCGAGGTCGTTCAGGATCGCGGTCGCGGCCCCGTAGTCGCGGGCGTCGGCCGGCAGGCCCAGGCGCAGATTCGCGTCGAGCGTGTCGAAGCCGTCCTCCTGCAGCCGGTAGGCGCGCAGCTTGTTGATCAGCCCGATGCCGCGCCCCTCGTGGCCGCGGAGGTAGATCACCACGCCGCCGCCCTGCTGGATCGCCGCCAGCGCGGCGTCGAGCTGTGGGCCGCACTCGCACTTGAGCGAGCCGAATGCCTCGCCGGTCAGGCACTCGCTGTGCACCCGCACCAGGGCGCCGTCGCGGGGCGGGGCACCGTCGGCGGCGGGGGCGATCCAGGCGACGTGGTCGGCTCCGGTGGAGCGGTCCCGGTACGCCCGCACGCGGAACACGCCGTGCCGCGTGGGCACCGTGGTCTCCACCTCGAAGCTGGCCCGCTCGAACTCGGGCACCTCGAGGACCGCCTGCGGGTCGCGCTCGCAGTCGCGCTCGGCCATGAAGCGGATGAGCGCCTCGATCGTGATCACGGGCACCGCCGTCCGCTGGCCCAGCTCGATGAGCCCGGGCAGGCGCATCATCTCGCCGTCGTCGCCGACGATCTCGCCGATCGCCCCGACGGGCTCGAGCCCGGCGAGCTTCAGCAGATCGACCGTGGCCTCCGTGTGCCCGTCGCGTTCGCGCACGCCGCCGTCCGCGGCGCGCAGCGGCAGGATGTGACCCGGCCGGTGCAGGCTCGCGGGGCCGGATGCCGGATCGGCCAGGGTGCGGAGGGTGTGCGCCCGGTCGCTCGCGCTGATCCCGGTGGAGTACCGGTCGGCGGCGTCGACGCTGACGGTGTAGGCGGTGCCGCGCGGATCCTCGCTGTGCTCCACCATGAGCGGCAGAGCGAGCCGGTCGGCGATCTCGTTGGTCATCGGCGCGCAGATGTAGCCGGAGCTGACGCGCACCATCCACGCCACCCACTCCTGGCTCGCGGTCTGCGCGGCGAGCACGACGTCGCCCTCGTTCTCCCGCCCTTCGTCGTCCGCGACGATCACGGGACGACCCTCCCGGAGCGCGTGCAGCGCCTCGGGGATGCTCGCGAGGCTCATGCCCGCACCCCCTCGACCGCGAGTCGGGGCTCGAACTCCCGGGATCGCAACACCTGGCGGGCCAGGATGTCGGTCTCGAGGTTCGCGGTGTCGCCGGGCGCCTTGCCGCCGAGGGTGGTCGCGCGCAGCGTCTCCGGGATCAGCGACACCTCGAACCACTGCTCCGGCTCGTCCGCACCGCTCACCGCGCTCACCGTGAGCGAGGTGCCGTCGATCGCGATCGACCCCTTCCGCGCGACGAGCGGCGCGAGGTCGCGGTCGAGGGCGAAGCGGAGCACGCGCCAGGC
This sequence comes from Micrococcales bacterium, assembly GCA_016212425.1. Lineage (GTDB taxonomy): Bacteria > Actinomycetota > Actinomycetes > Actinomycetales > Microbacteriaceae > Schumannella. Next base: position 2,112 of record JACRGJ010000095.1, read on the forward strand.
GGATCCGTCCTGCACCGACAGCACCCGGGTCGTGCCATCCACGTGCCCCTGCACGATGTGCCCGCCGAGTCGGTCCCCGAGCGCTGCCGCGCGTTCGAGGTTGACCCGGTCGCCCACCCGGACACCGCCCAGGGTCGACGCGGCGATCGAGGCGGCCATGACATCCGCGGTGAACCAGTCCTGGCCCTGGTCGACGACGGTGAGGCAGACCCCGCTCACCGCGATGGAGTCGCCATGCCGCGCGTCGCTCGCGGCCAGCGGCGCCCGCACGGTGAGCCGCGCGGCGTCCGCGCTTGCGTCCCAGGCGAGCACCTCGCCCTGCTCCTCGATGATGCCGGTGAACATGTCAGCCCTCCTCGGGGCTCGGGGCGAGCGGATCGGCGGCGCGCGCCCGCAGGTGCAGGTCGTCGCCGAGCCGCTCGAGGTCGGTGAAGCGCAGCCGGTGGGCGTGCGCGATGTCGGGGATGCCGAGGTCCCCCACGGCGAGGTGCGGCCCGCCGATCAGCGTCGGGGCCAGGTAGACGCTCAGCTCGTCCGCGAGGCCCGCGGCGAGCACGGCGCTGGCGAGCGTCGGACCGCCCTCCACGTAGACCCGCCGCAGGCCGCGATCGAACACGCCGGACAGCACCGCCGCGAGGTCGCGGGTTCCGGTCTCCCACAACCCCCCCGGATGCCGGCGCAACGCCGCGGTCGTCGGCACCCGCCGTTCGCCCACGACCACCGGCAGCGGCTGGTGGGGCTGCAGCTCGCCGGCATCGCCGCGGGCCGTGAGGGCCGGGTCGTCGGCGAGCACGGTGCCCGTGCCGACGAGGATCGCGTCGCTGTGAGCGCGCTCCTCGTGCACCCGCTGGCGGGCGGCGGTCCCGGTGATCCATCGGCTCGACCCGTCGGCGGCCGCGGTGCGGCCGTCCAGGCTCGCCGCCCACTTGACCACCACCCACGGCCTGCCGAGTCGCTCGGCGGTGAGCCACGGGCGGATCGCATCCTCGACCTCGGCCCTGAGCACTCCGGCGGTGACCGCGACGCCCGCGGCGGCGAGGGTCGCGCCGCCGCCGCCGGCCGTGCGGCTGGGGTCGGGAACGGCGTAGACGACGCGCCGGATGCCCGCGTCGATCAGCGCGATGCTGCACGGTCCGGTGCGTCCCCAGTGGTCGCACGGCTCGAGGGTCACCACCGCGGTGAGGCCGCGGGCGTCCGCCGTGTGCGAGAGTGCGTCGATCTCGGCGTGGGGGCTGCCGGCACCGCGGTGCCATCCCTCGGCGACGACCCGCCCCGTGTCCTCGACCAGGACGCAGCCGACCTGGGGGTTGCCGCCCACGACGGGGCCCTGCTGCGCCAGCGCGAGGGCGCGCCGCATCGCGATCACGTCGAGCTCTGCGGTGGTCATCCGGTCCTCATGTCCTCTCGAAGGACGGGTCCGGGGTCGATCCGCGCACGCGGCGCGCTCACAGCGCCCGTCGGAGACGGACGCCGTGCTCCTCACATCCGGACTCTCACCGTCGGTCCCGGAATCCCACCGGATCGGCTCCCGACGGATCGGGAGTTCGCGGACTGTCACCGCCGGTGCGGATTTCCACCGCCCCCGGAGCACATGCTTCGCCCGCGATCGTACCGCGGACGCGCCGCCCGCCGCCGGTCAGCCGACGAGGTGCCGCGCGAGGGAGTCGTCGAGGACGAGGTCCGTGGTGATGCCCGCGGCCAGGGCCCCGCGCAGGCTCGGCAGCTTCGTGCGCCCGCTGACCACGCAGACCCGGCGGGGGATGCCGCGGATCACGTCGAGATCCGGCCCGCTCGATCGCGCGTTCAGCGGGATCCCCTCGTCCGACCCGTCGGCGCGGTAGAAGTGGGTGGCGACGTCCCCCACGACCCCTTCGCGCTCCATGACCTCGTAGTCGCCGGGGTCGAAGTAGTCGCCGGCGTAGACATGGCTGGGCACCCCGGCGGCCTGCGAGCCCAGGCCGAAGACCAGGATGTCGGCGCGTCCCTGGCGCTCGAGAACCCGCCGGACGGAGCGCTCCCGCCACAGCGCCTGCTTCGTCTCGGGGTCGTCGAACAGCGCCGGCACGGGGAACTGATGCACCTCGGCCGAGAACGCCGTGCCGAAGCGGCCCAGGATCTCCCCGGCGTAGGGGATGCCGGAGGTGCGGACGTTGGCGGCCCCGTTGAGCTGCACCACGTGGGTGTTGTGCGTCTTCTTCTGCGGCAGGTGCCGGCCGATGGCGCTCAGCGTCGCGCCCCAGGCGATCCCGAGCGTCTGGTTGGAGTCGACGAGCCCGGCGAGCACGCGAGCCGCCGAGAGCGCCACCCGCTCGAGCCGATCGACCTCGCTGATGCGGTCGGGCACCGGGACGACGTGGGCCGTCACCCCGTAGCGGCCGAGGATCTCGCGCTCGACGCGGCCCAGAAGGTCCACGGGCGAGCGGATCGAGATCTCCACGAGCCCGGTCTCCCTTGCGAAGGAGAGCAGACGGGAGACGGACGAGCGCGAGGTGTGGAGCTCGTGCGCGATCGCATCCATCGTGAGGTCCTGGATGTAGTAGAGCTGGGCCGCGCGCAGCGCCTCGCGTGAGCGCGCCGAGTCCAGGCTCGACTCGAGAGTCATCGGGCTCCTTGGGCGTGCGGGCGGGACAGGGATGGGCGGGGTCTGAACGTCCGTGCATCGTGCCTGCACCGACGTGCGGCCCGGCCCTCCGACTCTACGACCCGACGTCGTCGGTCCGCACGAACGTGCACCGACATGGGTTGTCAGCGCCGAACCGTCGTCGTTAGTTTGGCCTCACTCCCACTCCTCGCTCACCGGCAGCTGGCGCCGTCGCCAGTCCTCGTCGGGCGCACGAAAGGTCACTGTCGACATGAATCTGGGTCTCTACTTCCTCTCCGAGGTCGTCGGCACGGGGATGCTGGTGCTTCTCGGCACCGGCGTCGTCGCGAACGTCGCCCTGGCGAAGACGAAAGGCAACGGAGGCGGCTTCCTCCTGGTCAACTTCGGCTGGGGGCTCGCGGTCTTCGCCGGTGTCATCGTCTCCGCCTATTCGGGCGCGCAACTGAACCCCGCCGTCTCGATCGGATTGCTCGTGAAGGGCTCGATCGATCCCGCGCAGTTCTTCATCGCGGTGCTGGGCCAATTCGTCGGCGCATTCCTCGGCGCCGTACTCACCTGGCTCTCCTACAAGCAGCACTTCGACCAGGAGCCCGACCCGGGCAACAAGCTCGGCGTCTTCTCCACCGGTCCCGGCATCCGCTCGGCGGGCTGGAACCTCGTCACCGAGATCATCGCCACCCTCGTGCTGGTCTTCGTGATCCTCGGCTTCGCCGACTACAAGAGCACGGATCTCGGACCGCTGACCGCACTCGGCGTCGCGCTCCTGGTGGTCGGCATCGGCGCCTCCCTCGGTGGCCCGACCGGCTACGCGATCAACCCGGCCCGTGACCTCGGCCCCCGCATCGCCC
>JACRGJ010000094.1 GCA_016212425.1 Micrococcales bacterium
ATGGGGCCCGGATCGCCGTCATGTGAACCAATTGGGGTGAATGACCGGGCGGAGGGACGCGGCACAGGCGCGCCGGGGGCGCCGGGGGCGCGGGGGCGCCGGGGGCGCGCCGGGGGCGCCGGGGACGCGAGGGACGCGAGGCGCCCGGGGGCGCCGGGAGCGCGGGGCTCGCGGGGTCACGCCTCGCGGGTGATCTCCACGCGCACGAAGAGGGTCGAGCCGCCGCGGCCCGCGTAGACGCCGCGGAGGGGCGGGACGTCGCCGTAGTCGCGGCCGCGGCCCACCATCACGTGACGGTCGCCGATCTCGATCAGGTTGGTGGGGTCGTAGCCGCGCCAGTCGCCGCAGAACCACTCGACCCAGGCGTGCGACTCGCCCGTCACCGTCTGCCCGATCTCGGCATCCGGCACCGGATGCAGGTAGCCGCTGACGTAACGCGCCGGGATACCCGCCGAGCGCAGCGCCCCGATCGTCAGGTGCGTGATGTCCTGGCAGACGCCCTTGCCCTGCTCCCAGGCCTCCCGCGCAGTCGTGGACACGGCAGTCACCCCGGGCATGTACTCGATCCGCTCGCCTACGGCCCGCGCGATCGCGAGCGCCGCGTCGCACGGCGTCTCCGCCGGCGCGACGAGCTGCCGAGCGATCGCGACGAGCTCGTCCGGGGGCTGGGTGCGCGGGGTCTGCGCGAGCTGCTCGACGAACTCGGTCGCCTCCTCGATGCGGTCGGCGAGCGCGGTCCACGCGAGGCGGTGCTGCGGATGCGCGCGGGGCCGCACCTCGACCAGGCTCGTCGCGGTGAGGGAGAGCTCGGAGTGCGGGGTGAGCACCTCGAACGAGGACACCCGGGTGCCCCAGTAGTCGAGGAAGCCGTGATTCGACGAGAGCGGGAGGATCTCGAGGTTCGCGTACAGCACCAGCTGCCCGTCGGAGGACTGCGGCAGCATCCGCGCCTCGTTGTACGAGGCCGTCACCTCGCCCTCGTACTGGAACCCGGTGCTGTGCCGGACGCGCAGACGGTTCATCGGAGCTCCCCCACCCAGTTCGGCGCCGAGCTCGTCGGGAAGTAGCGCTGGCGGATCGACTCGGATGCGGCACTCGTCGCCAGCTGCACGTCGTCCATGTAGCGGGGCAGGTCGGCGATGATCTCCGACACGGCGGCGAACTCGAGGTTGCTGCGGATCTGACCCAGCAGCCGCTGCGCGCGGTCGCTCGTGCCGGCGCGGCCCGCGCGCGGCTCGAGCTCGCGCAGGCACTGCTCGGCTCGGCTGACCGCGAACAGGATGCTGCGCGGGAACAGCCGGTCCAGCAGGAGGAACTCCGCCGCGTTGCGGGTGGAGGGCACGCCGCGGTAGGTGCGCAGGTACGCCTCGTACGCGCCGACGGAGCGGAGGATCGTCGTCCACGACGGCCCGGATGCCTCGGTCAACGAACGGGTCGCGAGCAGCCGCGCGGTCATGTCGGCCCGCTCGATCGAGCGCCCGAGGGTGAAGAACGACCACGCCTCGTCCCGGCTCGTGCCCGCCTCGATGATCCCCACCGCGAGGGCGCTGCGCTCACGCACCCAGCCGAAGAACTCGTGCACCTTCTCGCTCGCGACGCGCCGCGGCATCCTCGTCCGGGTCGTGTTGAGCACCTCCCACAGCTCCGTCGACACGACCTCGCGGGCGCGCCGCGCGTTCTCCCGCGCCGCATTCAGCGAGTAGGCGATCGACGCCGGCTGGCTCCGGTCGACCGCGAGCAGCTGCAGCACGATGGTGCGGGTGATCGCCTCGCCGGCGGGCGGATCCGTGCCCATCACGCCGAGCAGCGACCGGCACGCGATGTCCTCCTGGATCCACGGGTCCTCCAGCAGCAGCTGCAGATGCACATCCAGGATGCGCGCCGTCCCGTCCGCGCGCTCGATGTAGCGCCCGATCCAGAACAGCGACTCGGCGATCCGGCTCAGCATCGGGCCCCCTCTCCCGCTTCCTGCTGCTGCTGTTGCTGCTGATCGGCGCGAGGGGCGTCCTCGGGGTTGTGGTCCTGGAGGTGCTCCGAGGTGATGACCGGGATCGCGGAGGTCGGCGCCGCCTGGTCGGCGACCAGGGAGGACATGTCGTGCTCGGGGGTGGTCCAGAGGTCCTGCCCGACCACCCAGGTGTCCTTCGACCCGCCGCCCTGGGAGCTGTTCACCACGAGCTGGCCCTCGGGCAGCGCCACGCGGGTGAGGCCGCCGGGCAGCACCCACACGTCCGTGCCGTCATTCACCGCGAATGGGCGCAGGTCGGCGTGCCGGGGGCGCAGACCCTCCGTCACCAGCGTCGGGATGGTGGAGAGCTGCACCACCGGCTGCGCGATCCAGCCGCGCGGGTTGTCGCGCAGTCGGGCGGCGAGGTCGTCGAGCTGCACGCGCGTCGCATCCGGACCCACCACGAGCCCCTTGCCGCCGGAGCCGTCGACCGGCTTCACGACCAGCTCATCGAGCCGATCGAGCACCTCCTCGAGAGCGCCGGGCTCCTCGAGGCGCCAGGTCTGCACGTTCGGCAGCAGCGGGTCCTCCCCGAGGTAGTAGCGGATGAGGTCGGGCACGTAGGTGTAGACGAGTTTGTCGTCGGCGATCCCGTTGCCGACCGCGTTGGCGATGGTCACGTTGCCCAGACGCGCTGCGAGCATGAGCCCGGGCGAGCCCAGCATCGAGTCGGCGCGGAACTGCAGCGGATCCAGGAACTCGTCGTCGACCCGGCGGTAGATCACGTCGACGCGGGTGGGACCGGCGGTGGTGCGCATCCACACCCGGCCGCCGGAGCAGAACAGGTCGCGGCCCTCGACCAGCTCGACGCCCATGAGGCGCGCCAGCAGCGTGTGCTCGAAGTAGGCGGAGTTATAGACGCCCGGGGTGAGCACCACGACGGTGGGGTCCTCGACCCCTTCGGGAGCGGAGGCGCGCAGCGCCTGCACGAGCTTCTGCGGGTAGTCGCCCACCGGACGCACCCGCATCGAGACGAACAGCTCCGGGAGGGTCTGCGCCATCACCCGGCGGTTCGAGATGACGTAGCTGACCCCGGATGGCACGCGGACGTTGTCCTCGAGCACCCGCCAGACGCCGCCCTCGTCGCGGATCAGGTCGATGCCCGAGACCTGGATGCGCACGCCGTTGCCGCTGACCACGCCGGCGGCCTGGCGGTGGAAGTGGCTGGAGGAGGAGATCAGGCGTGCCGGGATGACGCCATCGCGCACCGCATCCTGACGCCCGTAGACGTCCGAGAGGAACGCCTCCAGCGCGCGCACCCGCTGCCGGATGCCGTTCTCCACCACGCGCCAGTCGGCCTGGTCGATGACCCGCGGGACGGCATCCAGGGGGAAGGGACGCTCCTCCCCGGCGAAGTCGAAGGTGACGCCCTGGGCGAGGTAGGAGCTGGCGAGCGCGTCGGTGCGGCCGCGCAGCTCGTCCTGGGTCATCCGGGCCAGCGCGTCGTGGATCTCGCGGTACGGCTCGCGCGCCTCCCCGGTCGCGGCGAACATCTCGTCGAAGGGCGTGGCCCCGGTCCGCCGGGTGGCGGAGACGCCGTACCCGTCGAAGAGGTCCACCATGTCGCGAGCCTATTCCGGGCCGTGTTGCCGGGGTGTTTCTGCGTCGCCCCCGCGGGCGAGCCCCTCGCGCGGGGGCGACCCCTTGTGGGACTCGTGGCCGCCGATCCGGATTCCTACCGTGGCAGCATGCCCGCCACGGTCGTCTCCGCCCCTCCGCTCAGCGAGTACGCCCTCGACCTCGCCATGGCGAAGGTGCTGGAACCCCGAGCGCCGGAGCTGATGGCCTTCGTCATCACCGAGACCGGCACCGAGCGGCAGCTGCACGAGTTCGCGAACTCGACGCCGGGCCAGAGCGCCGCCGCCGCCCGCTACTTCCTGCGCACGGTGACCGGGGCCGACCGCGCGGTCGTCGTCTGGGACGGCTACGTGACGAGCCTGGGCAAGCGCACGGATGCGGTGCTCGCCGAGCACTCGGAGGCCGGCGCCGCCTCCTCGCGCATCGTGGGCCGCCGCTACCGTCCGGCGGCGCTGTTCCGCCCCGCGGTGCCGCTCGGCTGCACGGTCGACGTGGGCGAGGGGCATCCGCTGTTCTGAGACCGCGCGGGCCCGGGTGCGGGCGTGCGCTCAGCGCGCACGTTCGTCGGAGGATCCTGCGGTGCCGGCCCCCGGGAGACGCTCCCGCGCCGATTCTCCGACGAACGCGCCGATCCCCGGAGCGGCGCGCTCAGGGCACGCGGGAGGAACTCACGGGTGCCCCGTCGAGCGGCGGCGCAGCGGCGGGGAAGGTCCCGAGGGGCCGGCGCCCGCGGCGCAGCCCGCGACGCAGGCTCCGGATCAGCAGCAGCAGCCGCAGCGTCGGGGTGCCGACGGCGAGCGCGAAGCGGCCGCTCCACGAACGGTCGAGCGCGCCCAGCGCGCGCTTGCGGTCCCACGCGCGTCGCAGCGCCCCGCCCGCGGTGCCGGTCACCTGCACGCGCACAGGCAGGATGCCGGCGTCGCGCTCGGCGACGAGACGCTCGAGCCGGGGCACCCAGTCGTCAAGGGCCGGGTCGTGGAACCAGTTCTCCTCGAGCCAGGCGGGCGCCGGATGGCGGAACTCCCACTCTTCGAGGTCCTGGAGCGTGCCGAGGAACCCGCCGTCAACGAAGGCGGTATTCACGAGCGAGCGTCGGATGCCGAAGTCGCTCAGCGCCAGCACAGGGACGCCCGCGCCGATCGCCTCGAGCAGGGCCGTGGAGCTGACGGTGACCAGGCCCGCTGCGCGCGCGAGGTGCTCGGCCATCGGCCCGCCCTGCACGGCGAGGTTCGGCGGCGGGTCGAGCCGGAGCACCAGCTCGCCGAGGTCGTGACGCTCGAGGTGCGTTTGCATCTCCCCCGCCGCGGCGCGCACCTTCACGATCACGCTCCTCTCCGGATGCCGTCGGGCTGCGGCCACCAGCGCCAAGGCGAGTCGCTCACGGTCCTCGAGTTCGGCCGGGAACTTCGCCTGCACCGCGAACAGCAGCGGCCCGCCCGAGCGCGGCTCACGCGCCGCGGAGCGCACGACGAAGGGCAGGGAGGCGAGCGCGAAGGACGGCCGGCCCGGCATCCGCTCCGCCAGCGCCTCGAACGAGGCCACCTCCCGGCGGCTGTGCACGACAACGAGATCCGCCTGCGCCCGGTAGGCGATCGCCTTCCACGTCGCCGGGAACGAGATGCCCGGCAGCCCCGAGACGACCACGGGGCGGTGGCCGCTGGCCGTGACGGCCCGGTGCACGACCTTCACCGAGGGGCCGCGCACGGCCAGCAGCACTGCGTCCGGCCGCTCCTCGGCGATCCGCCGCGTGAACTGTTCGAGGGTGATCGTGGGGGGCGGGTCGCCCTGCCACCGGGTGCCGGTGAGTGCCGCGTCGAGCTGCGCGGCGCTCGGCTGCCACGGAGTCGCGAGCACCGCCAGCTCGGGGGCCCAGGAGTGCGGCATCCGATCCACGAGGAACGCCCCCCATTTGACGTAGGAGTCGCTGTCCCCGACCGCGAGGATGCGCTGCGGCGCGGCGCCCGCCCTCACGCGGCGATGACGCGGCGGAGCTTCGCCTGCGGCGCCAGCTCGCCCGGGAACACGCGCTTCACCCCGTCGCCGAGCGCCTCCTCGATCACCCGGATGTCGCGCACCAGGTGCTCGAGGCCCTGCGGCTCGAGGGAGGCGGCGTGGTCGGAGCCCCACATCGTGCGGTCGAGGGTGATGTGCCGCTCGACCACCACCGCGCCGAGGGCCACCGCGGCGAGGGAGATCTGCAGCCCGCGCTCATGGCCCGAGTAACCCACCGGGACGCCCGGGTAGCGGGCCTGCAGCGACAGGATCGTGCGGATGTTGGCCTCCTCCGGCGGGAGGGGGTAGGTCGAGGTGGCGTGCAGGATGACCAACTTCTCGGTGCCGAGCACGTCGACGGCACGGTCGATCTGCTCGAGGGTGGACATCCCGGTGGAGAGGATGACGGGCTTGCCGGTGGCCCGCAGTCGCTCGAGCATCGGCAGGTCGGTGACCGACGCGGAGGCCACCTTGTGCGCCACCACGTTGAGGTCCTCGAGGAAGTCGACGCTCGGCTCGTCCCAGGGCGAGGCGAACCAGTGCAGCCCGCGCAGGGTGGCGTGGTCGCCGATCTCGATGTACTGCTCCCGGTCGAACTCGACCCGGTAGCGGTAGTCGAGGTAGGTCATGGTCCCCCACGGCGTCTCGCGGAGAGTCTGCTTCATGTGCTCGGGGGTGGATACCTCGGGCGTGCGCTTCTGGAATTTCACCGCCTGTGCTCCGGCATCCGCCGCGACGTCGATGAGCTGCTTGGCGAGCTCCACCGAGCCGTTGTGGTTCAGGCCGATCTCGGCGATGACGTAGACGGGCGCGCCGTCACCGACGGGACGCGATCCGATGCGGACGCTCATGCTGCTCCTTGCTCTCGAGGTTCTCGGTGCTGATGCGCGCACCGGCGCCGCGCGGAAGCTCGTGCACGGCGCTCTCGCGCCGGGAGAGCTCGTGGATGCGGCGGGGCGCGACCGGTGCGGTGCGTGGCTCGGCGAGCGTCTCGTCGCGGTCGCGGAGCACGCGCTCGGTGAGCTCCCGCACGGCGCCGCGGCCGCGGGATGCCGCGAGCAGCACTCGCGCCGCGGCGCGCAGCTCGGCGGGGGCATCCGCCGTGGCGACCGGCCAACCCACCGCCGCCAGGCATCCGAGATCGTCGGCGTCGACCCCGAGGTAGGCGACACGTTCGAGGTCGATCCGATGCTCGCCGGCCCAGTACCGCAGTGCGGCCAGCTTGTCGTCGGTGCCGTGGATGACCTCCACCGGCACGATGCGCGCACGGGCATCGGCGACCCGGCGCACGTCGGAGGAGAGAAGGAGCAGGGGCACCCCGGCCTCGGCCAGCGAGCCGAATGCGGGACCGTCGACGGGATCGGTGACGTAGTCGTGGCCGTCGTCGGTCAGCACCAGGCGGTTCTCCGTGCGCACCCCGTCGAATGCGGCGACCACGGCATCCACGTCGATGGCGGGCGCGCTGCTCGGCAGCAGGGGACGGATGGCTGCGCTCTCGTCCGTCTCGGCGGTGCGGAGGTCACCGTCGAGCAGCTCGGCCAGGGCCGCGGCGACTTCGAGCTCCTCCGGGGTATCGATCTCCAGCGCCGTGCGGGGGTCGACCGGCGCGAAGCCGACGCGTCCGAAGAAGCGATGGCGTGCCCGGCGGAAGCCCGCGGCGTCGAGGACGTAGAACGCGCCGGTCTCGGCGAAGCACGCGTCGCGGTCCTGCCTCCGCGGCCGGGACGCCGCGTCGTGATTGACCCCGACGGCCCCATCCACAGTATTCCGCCAGAGGAATACGTAGCTCTCGACGGCGGAGAAGACGCAGTCGTCCTCCCCGCGGCGCACCCGCTCGACCGCCGCCGCGAGGGCGTCGCGGTCGATGAACGGCGAGGTCGCCTGCAGGAAGACGAGCACGTCGGCGTGTTCGCCGCGCTCCTCGAGGACGTCGAGCACGTGAAGGAGCGCCGATTCGGAGCTCGCTGCATCGCCCGCGAGGTCGCCAGGCCTGTCGATGTCCTGGGCGTCGACCGCGGCGGCGATCCGTGCGATGGCCGGATCGTCGGTCGAGACGATGACTCGGTCGATGGCGGGCACCGCGCGCGCGGCGAGGATCGCGCGGACGACCAGGGGCGCCCCGCCCACCGGGCGCAGGTTCTTACGCGGCACACCCTTCGAGCCCCCGCGCGCCGGGATCACCGCGACGACATCCACGCGATCCACCTCCCCCGTCTGCTGCGGATGAGGCTAGGAAGGCGGATCGACGCACCGCCCCCGCGGGGGTGAACCCCCGGTGTCGGTCAGGTGTCCGAGCGGGGGCGGCACCCTCGGCCGGGAGGGGAGGTGCGTAGCCGGGACAACAGCTGTTGTCGGCATCGACGCGGGGGATCTCCCCCGTACCGGGAGATCGGCGCTGTTGCCGCGCGGTGCGGCGCGCGGGCGCGGCTTGCGGGCGCGGCGCGCGCAGCGCACCCGCACACCCGGCACCGGCGAGCGCGCTCAAGGCGGGGGCGCGGAGGAGGCGCGCACGACGAGCTCGGGCTGGAAGACCACCTGGCGCGGGGCGAGGCCAGGGTCGGCGGCCTCGTCGAGCAGCAGGCGCATCGCGGTCCGGCCGATCAGCTGACTCGGCTGGCGCACCGAGGTGAGCGGCACGACGGCGGCGCTCGCGAAGTCGATGTCGTCGAAGCCGACCAGGGCGATCTCGCCGGGCACCTCCACGTCGCGGCGCATCGCGAGGGCCTGGAGCAGCCCCATGGCGATCAGGTCGTTCGCGGCGAAGATCCCGTCGGGACGCGCCGCCGGAGGTCGGTCGGCGATGGCCTGCCCGATGCGCCGCCCCTCGAGCACCGTGAGGGCGTCGGTCGGAAGCACCTCGAGCCGGTCGGCACCCCCGAGAGCCGAGCGCGCACCCTCGACCCGGTCGACGACCTGGCGGATGCTCGGGGGACCTCCCACGAACGCGAGACGGCGGCGACCCGTGTCGAGGAGGTGCTGCGCCGCCATCCGCCCGCCCGCGACGTCGTCGACGGACACCGAGCTGACCCGGCCGTCGGCACCGGCCCGGTCGACCAGCACCGCGGGGATGCCCCGGGCCCGCAGCCGGTCGAGCCGCCCGGCGACGTCGCCGATCGGGGAGATGAGCACCCCGTGCACGCGCTGCTCGTCGAAGAGATCGAGGTAGGCGGCCTCCCGTGCCGGATTCTCATCGGAGTTGCCGAGCGTGACGCTGAGCCCGTGCTCGGCCGCCTCGTCCTCGGCGCCGCGGGCGACGTCGGTGAAGAACGGGTTGCGCACGTCGAGCACGATCAGCCCGATGGTGGTGCTGCGCCCCGCCCGCAGCTGCCGGGCGGCGGCGTTCCGCACGTAGCCGAGGTCGGCGATGGCCTGTGCGACGCGGTCGCGCACCTCTGCCGAGACCCGATCCGGACGGTTGAGCACATTCGAGACGGTGCCGACCGAGACGCCAGCGCGTTGGGCGACGTCCTTCACACCGGCGGGCACGCGGTCACCCTAACCCGATCGATCGCCACTGAATCGTTATGACGTTCAGGCTGGTTCCGCTTGACCGTCGCTCGACGGAGGCCTTATGTTGTGGTCCGACCCGAACTGAATCGATTCACAGATCGACCGCAGACACGACGGGTCCCGGTTTCAGAGTGGAGACGACGTGGCGACCCAGAGCCCACCCGCCCTCGCCCTGCGGCACGCCTCGAAGACCTTCGGCGCCGTCGTCGCGCTCGCGGACGGCTCGATCGAGCTGAGCGCCGGCGAGATCCACGCGCTCGTCGGCGAGAACGGCGCCGGCAAGTCGACGCTCGTGAAGATCCTCGCCGGTGTGCACCTGCCCGACGCCGGCGACTTCGAGGTCGCCGGGGCGCCGGCCGTCTTCCGCTCGCCCGCCGACAGCAAGGCCGCCGGGATCTCCGTGATCTATCAGGAGCCCACCCTCTTCCCCGATCTCACCGTCGCGGAGAACATCTTCGTCGGGCGCCAGCCGCGCGGCCGCTTCGGCCTTATCGATCGCGCCGCGATGCGCACCGAGGCCCGCGCGCTATTCGAGCGCCTGGGGGTGCCGATCGACCCCGACCGGCTCGCGGAGGGGCTCTCGATCGCCGATCAGCAGATCATCGAGATCGCCAAGGCGATCTCCCTCGACGCCACCGTGCTCGTGATGGACGAGCCCACCGCCGCGCTGTCCGGCGTCGAGGTGGGGCGGCTGTTCACCGTGGCTCGCGCGCTGCGCGACCGCGGCGCCGCCATCCTGTTCATCTCGCACCGCTTCGAGGAGGTCTTCGACCTCTGCGACCGCGTCACCGTGATGCGCGACGGCGCCTACATCGACACCCACGAGACCACCGCCGTGACCGTCGACGAGCTGGTGCGGCAGATGGTGGGCCGCGACATCGCCGCGCTGTTCCCCAAGACGGATGCCGAGATCGGCGCTGCGGTGCTCGAGGTCGCCGGGCTGGAGCGCGCCGGCGTCTTCCACGACATCGCCTTCACCGTGCGGGCGGGCGAGATCGTCGCGCTCGCCGGGCTCGTCGGTGCCGGGCGCAGCGAGGTCGCCCGCGCCGTCTTCGGCATCGACCGCTACGACGCCGGAGCGGTGCGGATGTCGGGCTCGCCCCTCGCCCCGCACTCGCCGCGCGCAGCCATCGCCGCGGGCATCGGGTTCGTGCCCGAAGACCGTCGCAAGCAGGGTCTCGTGATGCCGATGTCCGTCGCGCGCAACACCGCCCTCACCCTCCGCAACCGCCTCGCCCGCGCGGGGCTGATCAGCGGCCGCCGCGAGCGCGAGGCCGCCGCGGAGTGGGACCGTCGCCTGCAGGTGAAGGCCGCCTCCCCGGATGCCCCGGTCGCCACGCTCTCCGGCGGCAACCAGCAGAAGGTGGTGCTGGGCAAGTGGCTCGCCACCGAACCGAAGCTGCTCATCGTCGACGAGCCCACCCGCGGCATCGACGTCGGCACCAAGGCGGAGGTGCACCGGCTGCTCTCGGATCTCGCCGGCCGCGGCATCGCAATCCTGATGATCTCGTCGGAGCTGCCCGAGGTGCTCGGGATGGCCGACACCGTGCTCGTGATGCACGAGGGCCGCATCAGCGGCCGCTTCCCGCGCGCGGAGGCGACCGCCGAGATCGTGCTGCGGGCCGCGAGCGCCGGATCCCCAAACAGCGGGGCCGCCGCGTGAGCGCCGCGCTCGTGCGACCCGAACCCTCGGGCCTGCACCGCGCCGCGGCCCGCATCTTCCTCTCGCGCGAGTTCTCGGTGCTCGTCGCGTTCGTGCTGCTCGTCGCGGTGACGCAACTGGTCAACCCGCGTTTCCTGGTGGGCCAGGGCATCCGCGACCTGCTGCTGAACGCCACGATCTTCGTCGTGATGGCGGTCGGCGAGGCGATCGTCATCCTCACCCGCAACGTCGACCTCTCCGTCGGGTCGATCCTCGGGCTCAGCGCCTTCGGCACCGGATCGATCTTCGCGGCGTTCCCCGGCGTCTCGATCCCCCTCGTCTTCCTCATCGGCATCGCGTTCGGCGGCATCCTCGGCGCGATCAACGGGCTCCTCGTCACCATCGCCCGCGTGCCCGCGCTGGTCATCACGCTCGGCACGCTGTACATCTACCGGGGCATCAACAACGCCTGGGCCGGCAGCACGCAGTACTTCGCCGGCGACAACCCCGCCGGCTTCAGCGACCTCGCCGTCGCCGCGGTCGGCAGCATCCCGCTCATCAGCCTCGGCGCGCTGGCCGTCGTGGTGCTCGGCGGTATCTACCTGGCCATGTTCCGTTCAGGCCGCGACCTGTACGCGATCGGGTCGGATCCGGATGCCGCGGAGCTGTACGGCATCCCCGTCACACGGCGCGTGATCGGGGCGTTCGTCGCCAGCGGCGCCCTCGCCGGGCTCGCGGGCGTGCTCTACGCGTCGCGCTTCAACTCGGTCGGAGCCGACACCGGCACCGGCTTTGAGCTGCAGATCGTCGCCGCCGTCGTGGTCGGCGGGGTCGCGATCTTCGGCGGCAGCGGCACCGTGGCGGGCGCCGCGATCGGCGCGGTGCTGCTCACCACGATGACCGGCGCGCTCGCGGCGCTGAACGTCTCGAAGTTCTGGCAGCAGGCCGTCGTGGGGGCGCTCATCATCCTGGCGATCGTCATCGACCGGGTGCTCGCGCTCCGCACCGCGCGGCGATTGCGCGTCGCCGGCAGCACGGTCGGCGGGCCGGAGCCCGCACCCGCCGGAACGGAGGCACCCCGTGGCTGAGACCCTCGACACCCGCGTGCGGGGCCGCGGGCTGCGCGCCGGGCTCGGTCGCGACGCCGTCACCGTCTACGCGCTGGTGGCCGTCGTCGTGATCGCCAGCCTGACCGTGCCGTACTTCGCGGGCACCGCGACCGTGAACTTCCTGCTCATCGACGCGATCCCGGTGCTGGCGATCGCGATGCCGATGGCCCTCATCATCGTCACGGGCGAGATCGACCTGTCCGTCGCGAGCATCGCCGGGCTGTCCGCGGCGACCACGGGTGTCCTCGTCGCGAAGACCGACCTGCCGCTGCCGGCGATCCTGCTGATCGTCATCGTCATCGGCCTGGCGTGCGGGGCGGTCAACGGCGTGCTGGTGACGGTCATCGGGCTGCCGTCTCTCGCCGTCACCATCGGCACGCTCGCCCTGGTCCGCGGACTCGCGCTCGTCGTCATCGGCGACGAGGCGGTCGCCGAGTTCCCCCTCGACGTCACGACCTTCGTGACCTCCACGATCGGCGGCACCGGCATCCCGACGATGATGATCTTCGCCGCCATCCTGGTCGCGGTCTTCGGCGTGATCCTCCACTTCACGCCCTTCGGCCGGGGGCTCTACGCCCTGGGGTCGAGCCTCGAGGCGGCGCGCTTCGTCGGCATCCGCACCGGACGCTCGAAGTTCTGGCTCTACCTCGCCTCCGGTGCGGTCTCGGCCGCCGTCGGCGTGTTCTGGGTGCTGCGCTACTCCAGCGCCCAGAGCGACAGCGTGCAGGGCCTCGAGCTGACGGTGGTCGCGGCGGTGCTGCTCGGCGGGGTCTCGATCTTCGGCGGCTCCGGCGGGATCGTCGGCGTCGTCGCGGGGGTGCTGCTCATCCGCACCGTCAACTACTCCCTCCAACTGGCCGGTCTCAGCGACACCGTCCTCACGATCGTCACCGGTTCGCTGCTCGTGCTCTCCGTCATCGCCCCGAGCTTCGCCGCCCGGGCGCGCGCCGCCCGCGACCTGCGCCGCGCGCGCCGGGGGCGTGCGCTCATCTAGCTCGCTCGAATCCGGGCCCCCCGACTCCGGCTCTCGCACCCGCCGGACACACCACCCACAGAAGGAAGAACAATGCAGTCCTCCACTACAGCGCGGCGGATCGTCGCGATCTCGGCGGCGGTCGTCGCCGGTGCCCTCGCCCTCAGCGGATGCGCGGGCGGCTCCGCAGGCGGCGGCACCAGCGGCGCCGGCAAGAGCTTCTCGATGGCGTTCGTGCCGAAGCAGCTGAATAACCCCTACACCGACGTCGAGCTCTCGGGCGGCAAGAAGAACGCCTCGAAGGTCGACGCGAAGGTCACCGTGGTCGGCCCCAACACGGCGAGCGCCTCATCCCAGGTCAGCTACATCAACACCCTCACCCAGAAGAAGACGAACGTCATCGCCATCGCGGCGAACGACCCCAACGCGGTGTGCTCCTCGCTGAACCAGGCGAAGTCCGGCGGCGCGAAGATCATCACCTTCGACTCCGACACGGCCAAGACCTGCCGCAGCCTCTTCATCAACCAGGTGGTCTCGAAGGATGTCGCGCTGGTCGAGCTGAAGCAGCTGGGCGAGCAGATCGACTACACCGGCGACTTCGCCATCCTCTCCGCCACGGCGAACGCGACGAACCAGAACACCTGGATCAAGTTCATGAAGGAGGAGATCGCCTCCAACCCGAAGTACTCCAAGATGAAGCTCGTCACCACCGTCTACGGCAACGACGACGACACCACGTCGTTCCAGGTGGCGCAGGGCCTGCTGCAGAGCTACCCCAACCTCAAGGGCATCATCTCGCCCACGACCGTCGGCATCGCCGCGACCGCCCGCTACCTCTCCACCTCGGACTACAAGGGCAAGGTCGTGCTCGTCGGGCTCGGCCTGCCGAACCAGATGCGCGAGTACGTCAAGAACGGAACCGTGAAGGAGTTCGCGCTGTGGGACCCGGCGAAGATCGGGCAGGCCGCGGTGTACGCGGGACGGGCGCTCGTCGACGGGAAGATCACCGGGAAGACGGGCGACTCGTTCGACGCCGGCTCCCTCGGCACCCTCAAGGTCGGCGCGGACAACACCGTGATCGTCGGCCCGCCCACCGAGTTCACCGCCGACAACATCGACGACTTCGACTTCTAGGAAGCATCGTCGCTGATCCCGTCCGATCCACCTCGGGGGCGCCGTCGTTACGGCGGCGCCCCCGTCCCCTCCGAGAGGCAGCACCGTGGCCCGCGCCATGTTCCAGCTCCGGGTGAGACCCGAGCGACTTCGCGAGTACCGCGCCGCGCACGCCGCCGTGTCGCGCGACATGCTCGAGGCCCTCCGCGACGCCGGATGGCGCAACTACTCGATCTTCGAGAGCGAGGGCGGCGTCGTGACCGGGTACTTCGAGGCCGACGACCTCGCCGAGGCCCAGCGCCTCGTCGCCGCGACCGACGCGAACGCGCGCTGGCAGGCCCTCATGGCCCCGTTCTTCGCCCCGACCGACGCAGCCTTCGCCGACCCCGGCGAGCCCGGAAGCGCACCCGTGCGCTTCCTCACCGAGATCTTCAACCTGGACGCGCAACTCGCCGCATCCGCATCCGCACCCGCAGCCGAGAAGGACCCCCGATGACCGACTTCGACACCATCGCCCCGCGCCTCGCGGAGCAGCGGATCGAGCTGCCCTCGTGGGCGTTCGGCAACTCCGGCACCCGCTTCAAGGTGTTCAGCCAGCCCGGCGTGCCGCGCGACCCGTTCGAGAAGATCAGCGACGCCGCGCAGGTGCACCGGCACACGGGACTGGCGCCGACGGTGGCACTGCACATCCCGTGGGATCGCGTCGACAGCTACGCCGACCTCGCCAAGCACGCCGAAGACAACGGCGTGGGCCTCGGCACCATCAACTCGAACACCTTCCAAGACGACGATTACAAGCTCGGCTCGGTCACGCACCGGGACGACCGCATCCGACAGAAGGCGATCGACCACCACTTCGCCTGCATCGACGTGATGCACGAGACCGGCTCGCGCGACCTGAAGATCTGGCTCGCCGACGGCACCAACTACCCGGGGCAGGACGACCTGCGCGGCCGGCAGGACCGGCTCGCCGACTCCCTCGCGAAGATCTACGAGCGGATCGGACCCGCGCAACGGCTCGTGCTGGAGTACAAGTTCTTCGAGCCGGCCTTCTACCACATGGACGTGCCGGACTGGGGCACCTCCTACGCGCAGGTGGCCGCGCTCGGCGAGCGCGCGATGGTGTGCCTGGACACCGGCCACCACGCCCCCGGCACCAACATCGAGTTCATCGTCATGCAGCTGCTGCGGCTGGGAAGGCTCGGCTCGTTCGACTTCAACTCCCGCTTCTACGCCGACGACGACCTCATCGTCGGCGCAGCGGATCCGTTCCAGCTCTTCCGCATCCTCGTCGAGGTGGTGCGCGGCGGCGGCTACGGCGACGACGGCGACGTCGCGTTCATGCTCGACCAGTGCCATAACATCGAGGACAAGATCCCGGGGCAGATCCGCTCGGTGCTCAACGTGCAGGAGATGACGGCGCGGGCGCTGCTCGTCGACGCGGACGCCCTCGCCGGCGCCCAGGCCGAGGGTGACGTGCTGGCGGCCAACGGCATCCTGATGGATGCCTTCTACCGCGACGTGCGACCCGCCCTCGCCGAGTGGCGCGCGTCGCGCGGTCTGCCGGAGGACCCGATGCGCGCCTACGCCGAGTCGGGCTACGGAGCGCGGATCGCGGCCGACCGGGTCGGCGGCGCGCAGGCCGGATGGGGCGCCTGATGGTGGCGGATGTGGCGGGACTGCTGCCCATGAAGACGCGCCGGAAGACGCGGATCGGCCTGGTGGCCGGCGGGCTCGGCGCCTACTGGCCCCAGTTCCCGCAGCTGCTGCCGCAGCTGCAGGAGTCGACCGCCTACGTGGTGCAGCGCTTCGAGTCGATGAACGGCGAGGTGACGGATGCCGGCTTCGTCTCCGACGCCCAGGAGGCGGCGGCCGCGGCCGAGAAGCTCCGCGCGGCGGACTGCGACCTCATCGTCATGTTCATCACCACCTACCTCACCTCCTCGATGGTGCTGCCGATCGCGCAGCGGGCGAAGACCCCGGTGCTCGTGATCGACCTGCAGCCGACGACCGCGATGGACCACGCCGTCTTCGGCACCGGCGAGTGGCTCGCCTACTGCGGCCAGTGCTCGATCCCCGAGATCGGCAACGTCTTCCGCCGTGCTGGCATCCCGTTCCGCTCCGTCTCCGGGTGGCTGAAGCAGGAGTCGGCGTGGGGGCGCATCGGCCGCTGGATCCGCGCCGCCGACATCCGCGCCACCCTCCGGCACGCGCGGCACGGCCTGATGGGACATCTCTACCCCGGAATGCTCGACGTCTCGACCGACCTGACGCTGCTGCCGGTGACCTTCGGCTCGCACGTGGAGGTGCTCGAGTTCGACGACCTGCGCCAGCGGGTCGAGGGGGTCTCCGACGCGGAGACGCAGGAGCGGATGGCGCTCGCGCGCGCGGTCTTCACGCTCGACGACTCGGTGGTGGAGGAGGACTTCGCCTGGGGCGCGCGGGTGTCGGTGGGCCTGGACCGCCTCGTCGACGACTTCGACCTCGACAGCCTCGCCTACTACCATCGCGGCGTCGACGGCGAGCAGCACGAGCGGCTCGGCGCCGGGATGATCCTGGGCGCCTCGCTGCTGACGGCCCGCGGCATCCCCGCCTCCGGCGAATACGAGCTGCGCACCTCGGTGGCACAGCTCGTGACCCAGGTCGCCGGCGCGGGCGGCTCGTTCTGCGAGATCCAGGCGCTGGACTTCGACGACATGGTGGTCGAGATGGGGCACGACGGCCCGGCGCACCTGGCGGTGTCCTCGCGGGATCCGCTCCTGCGGGGACTCGGCGTCTACCACGGCAAGCGCGGCTGGGGCGTCTCGGTCGAGTTCGACGTGCGGCACGGCCCGGTCACGCTGCTCGGTCTCGGGCAGGACCGCGACGGGTCGCTCTCCTTCATCGCCTCCGAGGGCACGGTGGTGCCCGGTCCGCTGCTCGCCATCGGCAACACGACCTCGCGGGTCGACTTCGGCCGCGACCCCGGCGAGTGGGTGGACGAGTGGAGCGCCACCGGCATCGGCCACCACTGGTCGCTCTCCCTGGGCCACCGCGCCGCCGACTACCGCGCCGCCGCCGACCTCCTCGGCGTCGACTTTCGGAAGGTATGAGGTGGGTACCGATTCGACGGCCGAGCGTCGTCAGTTCGTGCGGAGGAGCCCGGCCACCGACACATCCTCATCGAGAGAAGACCAGTGGATGCCCTCGCCACGACCGATCAGACGCCAGTCCGTCAACTGCGCCGGCGTGGCGTCCGCAAGACGGGGAAACCAGCTGAGCGGTGTCGCCAGAACACGACCGTCGCGCAGGGTCACGCGCAGGAAGCCCTCGACGACCTCGACCCCGATCGCGGAGGCGTCAACGACCGAAGTGGTCATGCCACGCCTCCTCAAAAGCCCGTCGATGCTGAACCACGATTCTACCGAGCGCCCTGGTCTCCGTTCCCGGAAGATCCGATCGCGCGAGCTGGACTGGGCCGAGCCAGAACTTCGCCGTGACGGCGCCTCGATCGCGCTCCACGTGGATGTGCGGCGGTTCCTCGCTCTCGTTGCTGTAGAAGAAGAATCGGTACGGTCCGATTCGTTCGACGGTCGGCATGAATCGATACCGTCCGAGACCGCCGACGATTCACGGAACCGTCGGCACGAGCTGTGGAGAACCGCATGAGCACCGTCGACGACCTTCTCGCGCGCAGCAACCGCCTCGGCGCCGATCCGCGCAATACCAACTACGCCGGCGGCAACACCTCGGCGAAGGGCACCGGCACCGACCCGGTGACCGGGGCGGAGGTCGAGCTGCTCTGGGTGAAGGGCTCCGGCGGCGACCTCGGCACCCTCACCGAGAAGGGACTCGCGGCGCTGCAGCTCGACCGGGTGCGCGCCCTCCGCGGCGCCTACCGGGGCCTCGACCACGAGGACGAGATGGTCGCCGCGCTCGACTTCTGCCGCTTCGGCCCCGGCGGTGCGGCCCCCTCGATCGACACGTTCCTGCACGGGCTCGTCGATGCCCCGCACGTCGACCACCTGCATCCGGATGCCGGCATCGCGATCGCGACCGCCGCGGGCGGCGCGGCGCTGACCGAGCGGATCTTCGGCGAGAAGGTGCTGTGGGTGCCGTGGCGGCGGCCCGGCATCCAGCTCGGCATCGACATCGCCGACCTCAAGGACGCGCATCCGGATGCCGTCGGCGTCATCCACGGCGGGCACGGCATCACCGCGTGGGGCGCGACGAGCGCGGAGGCCGAGGCGAACAGCCTCTGGATCATCCGCACCGCGCAGGAGTTCCTCGACGCGCACGGGACGGCCGCGCCCTTCGGCGCCCCGCGCCGCGGCTTCGCCGCGCTGCCGGAGCAGGAGCGGCGGGTCCGCGCGGCCGCGCTCGCGCCGAGCATCCGCGGGCTCGCCTCGCACGACGCGCCCACCGTCGGGCACTTCAGCGACGCGGATGCGGTGCTCGAGTTCCTCGCCTCGGAGAAGGCGCCGGCGCTGGCCGCGCTCGGCACCAGCTGTCCCGACCACTTCCTGCGCACCAAGGTCACGCCGCTGCTGCTCGACCTGCCCGCCGACGCCTCGATCGAGGACTCGATCGCGCGACTGCGGGAGCTGCACGAGGCGTACCGCGACGACTACTCGGCGTACTACGCCCGACACGCGGATGCGGGCTCGCCGCCGATGCGCGGCGCCGACCCGGCCATCGTGCTGGTGCCCGGCGTGGGGATGTTCAGCTTCGGGAAGGACAAGCAGACCGCGCGCGTCGCCGGCGAGTTCTACCTGAACGCGATCAACGTCATGCGCGGCGCCGAGTCGGTGTCGAGCTACGCGCCGATCCCCGAGAGCGAGAAGTTCCGCATCGAGTACTGGGCGTTGGAGGAGGCGAAGCTGCAGCGGATGCCGGAGCCCCGCTCGCACGCGACCCGCGTCGCCCTGGTGACCGGGGCGGCATCCGGGATCGGCAGGGCGATCGCGACCCGCCTGGCGGCCGAGGGTGCCTGCGTGGTCATCGCCGACCTGGACCTGGATAAGTCGCGAGCCGCCGCGGCGGAGCTCGGCTCGAGCGATGTCGCGATCGGCGTGCAGGTGGATGTGACGGATGCCGCGGCGATCGCCCGCGCTGTGGACGCGGCGGTGCTCGCCTTCGGCGGCCTCGACCTCGTCGTGAACAACGCGGGCATCTCGCTGTCGAAGCCGCTGCTGGAGACCACCGAGCGGGACTGGGATCTGCAGCACGACATCATGGCGAAGGGCTCGTTCCTGGTGTCGAAGGCGGCGGCGCGGGTGCTGATCGAGCAAGGGCTCGGCGGCGACATCGTCTACATCGCGTCGAAGAACTCGGTGTTCGCGGGGCCGAACAACATCGCCTACTCCGCCACGAAGGCCGATCAGGCGCACCAGGTGCGGCTCTTGGCCGTCGAGCTCGGCGAGCACGGGGTCCGCGTCAACGGAGTGAACCCCGACGGCGTCGTGCGCGGCTCGGGCATCTTCGCCAGCGGCTGGGGCGCCAACCGTGCCGCGACCTACGGCATCCCCGAGGAGAAGCTCGGCGAGTTCTACGCGCAGCGCACCATCCTGAGGCGCGAGGTGCTGCCCGAGACGGTCGCCAACGCGGTCGCGGTGCTCACCGGTCCCGAGCTCTCGCACACCACCGGCCTCCACGTGCCCGTGGACGCCGGCGTCGCCGCCGCCTTCCTGCGATGACCGTGCCGTTTCGTCGGAGGACCCGGGTCCCGCCGCCCCGGAACGACCGAACCGGCGCGATCCTCCGACGAACGTGCAGGCGCCGGTGACCGGGACCGTCGCCGCGGTCGACCTCGGCGCCACGAGCGGCCGGGTGGTGCTCGGGCACGTCGGGGCCGGGGAGCTGCGGATCGAGCCGCTGGCGCGGTTCGCGAACGCGCCCGTGCGCACGCCGGACGGGCTGCACTGGTCGGTGCTCGAGCTGTACCGGGGCGTAGTGGAGGGCCTCGCCGCCGCCGTGCGTGCCGAACCGGAACTCGCCTCGATCGGCATCGACTCGTGGGCGGTCGACTACGGGCTGCTGCGGGAGGGCCGCCTGCTCGGCAACCCGTACTCCTACCGCGACGAGCGCACCGCCGCCGCGGTCCAGCGCGTGCACGCTCGCGTCTCACCCGCCGAGCTCTACGCGCGGAACGGACTCCAGCACCTGCCGTTCACGACGCTGTTCCAGCTCGACGCCGACCGCGACGCGGGTGCGCTCACCCTCGCCGACCGGATGCTGCTCCTCCCCGACCTGCTCGCGCACTGGCTCACCGGCGCAGCCGTCGCCGAACGCACGAACGCCTCCACCACCGGTCTCGTCGGAGTCGCCTCGGGCGAGTGGGACGCCGAGCTCGCGGCGCGAGTCGAGCTTCCCGCGGGCATCCTGCCGCCGCTGGTGGACGCCGGCACTGCCCTCGGCGGACTGCTGCCGACGGCATCCCGTGGCATCGGTGCCACCGCCGCGGTCGTGACCGCCGTCGGGTCGCACGACACCGCATCCGCCGTCGTCGCGGTGCCCGCGGCGGATGCGGAGGTCGCCTACATCTCGTGCGGCACGTGGTCGCTCGTCGGGGTCGAGCTCGAGCGGCCCGTGCTGGGCGAGGCATCCCGGCTCGCCGGGTTCACGAACGAGGGCGGCGTGGACGGGCGCGTGCGGTACCTGCACAACGTCATGGGGCTCTGGCTGCTGTCGGAATGCATCCGCGACTGGGAGCGCGACGGCGAGCGGATCGACCTCGCGCCGCTGCTCGCCGCGGCCTCCGCCGTCAGCATCCCGGTGCCGGTCTTCGACGCGGACGATCCGGGCTTCCTCTCGCCCGGCGGCATGCCCGAGCGGATCGGCGCCTGGCTCGCCGCGCACGACCTTCCGGTGCCCGCCTCCCGCGCAGAGCTGGTCCGCTCGATCCTCGAGAGCCTCGCCGCTGCCTACGCGCGGGCGATCCGCACGGCCTCCGAACTCAGCGGACTGCGGGTGCGCGCGGTGCACCTCGTGGGCGGCGGCAGCAACAACGAGCTGCTCTGCCGACTCACCGCCGACGCGACCGGGCTTCCGGTGTTCGCCGGACCGGACGAGGCGACCGCCATCGGCAATGTGCTGGTGCAGGCCCGGGCGCTCGGGCTGATGTCGGGCTCCCTCGAGTCGCTGCGGTCACTCGTGGCCCGGGCGTTCCCCCCGCGCACGTACCTCCCCCGCTGAGCGGCGCGCCCGGGCGAGCGCGCCGCGAGTCGGGCGTCGCGGGCGGGGTGACACGGCCCTCCGCGCACCTCATCCGATCCGGAGGACCTCGATGGCACAGGTCGGTCCCGTCGCGGCCGCGAGCCGGGAGTCGCTGGTCAGGAGTGGGGCATCGAGCGACTCGGCCAGTGCCACGTACATCGCGTCCCAGCCCCGGACCGTGTGCCGCAGTTCCCAGGCACGGCCGAGGAGAGGGCGGTGGTCGTACCGATCCCCTCGCCAGTCCTGCAGGTCCCGCAGGGCGAGCGCCGCCGCGGTGCTGTCGAGGCCGCCGAGGAGATGCTCGCGCCGGATGACGCCGAGCACCTCCACGTCGACGATGTGCGGAGCGGCCAGATCCTCGTCGAGGAACCGTCGGCGCAGGGGCTCCGCCGCGGCGCCCGCCGTGACCACCTCGTACAGGACGGAGGCGTCAACGACCAGCATCGGGCCACGGGCCGCGCAGGTCATCGAGCGCCTCGACGACCCGGGCGGAGGTCGTCGGCGCCGACCGCTGCCGGGTCCGCTCGAGCCACTCGCGCATGCTGGGGCGGGCGACGAGCCGGGCGGCTTCCGCGCGGAGCAGCTCGGGCACGGTCACGGCGGACTCGGCCGCGCGTCGCACCAGGGCGGCGTACACCTCGTCATCGAGGTCGCGGATCTGGATCGTCTTCGGCACATCCCGACTCTACATGCGCGGACGCATGCCGTCATGCGCATCCGTCACGAGGCCACGAGCTCCTGCCGCTGCCGTCCGAGCCCGTCGATCTCGAGCTCCAGCACATCGCCGACCGCGAGGTAGGGGAACCGCCCCGAGAGCGCGACCCCCTCCGGGGTTCCGGTGAGCAGGAGGTCTCCCGGCTCGAGCGCGAGGTAGTGGCTGAGGTGATGCACGAGGTGGGCGACCGGGAAGATCAGATCCGCCGTGGTCGAGTCCTGCCGCGGCTGCCCGTCGACGAAGCTACGCAGCCGGACGTTCGTCGCGTCCAGCTCGTCGGCGGTCGCGAGCCACGGACCGAGCGGGCAGAATCCCGGCGCGCTCTTTCCCTTGCCCCACTGGCCGCCCGACTCGTCACGCTGCCAGGTGCGCTCGGACACGTCGTCGGCGAGCACGTACCCGGCGATGTGGTCGGCGGATGCGGCAGGCGAGTCGAGCTGCCAGGCCCGCGTGCCGATGACCACACCCAGCTCGACCTCCCAGTCCACCGTCGTCGCCCCCGGGGGGATGGGCAACGGGTCGTTCGGCCCGGACACCGCATTCGGCGACTTGAAGAACACGATGGGCCACTCCGGCGGCGCGGACCCCGACTCCGCGGCGTGCGCGGCGTAGTTCTGCCCGATGCACACGATCGTGCCGGGCCGGGCCAGCGGCGATCCGATCCGCAGCCCGTCCGCATCGGGAAGCTCCGGTAGTGCGCCCGACGCCACGGCGGAGCGGATGCGGACCAGCCCCTCCGGGCTGAGCACTGCACCGTCGATGTCCGCGATCACGGGCCGAAGATCGCGAGCCTTGCCCCTGTCGAGCACCACCGGGACCTCGGCCCCCCGTTCGCCCAGTCGTGCGAGTCGCATGCGGGATCTCCTTCTGGCGGCCCTACGACCGCCGCTTCGGAAGATCGTGCCACGGTCAGGCGACGCCGGCGTGACGATCCGATCGCCAGATTGTCTGACAATCTGCTAGATTGCCTGTCGTGACCGGTTTGCGCGCCGTACTGCAGTCGGCGATCGCGGATGCCCTGCGCGACGAGGTGCTGGCCCTCGCCCTCGCGCCGGGCGAGAGCGTGACCGAGGCGTCGGTGGCACTCCGGTACGGCTGCTCCCGGCCCACAGCGCGGGGCGCGATCGACCGCCTCGTCGCCGAGGGCGTGCTGCGCCGGGAGGCGCATCGCGCGGCCCGCATCCCGGTGCTCGAGCGCGCCGACATCGTGGAGCTCTACGACGCGCGAGCGGTGGTCGAGACCGCCGCCCTCGCCGCGCTCGCCCGGATCGGTGCCGTGCCCCCCGCCGCGGTGGCCGCCAATCGCGCGCTCGCGACAGCGGGGCGTGACGCCGGGTTCGCCCGGGAGGACATCGCGTTCCACCGCTCGCTCATCGGCGGGCAGCCGAACCGCCGGCTCGTGCGCATGCACGACGGCCTCATGGGCGAGATCGAGCTGTGCATCGGACAGGTGCACGCGCACCGGCTGCTCTCCCCGAGCGAGATCGCGGCCGAGCACCGGCGCGTTCTGGATGCCGTGGTCGCCGCCGACCCGGAACTCGCCGCCGCGCGCGTCGGCGAGCACATCCGCCACTCGCGCGACCGCATCCTGGCCCACTACGACCTCACCCACACCGACGCCGCCCGCCCCGACGCGGCCCACCCCGACGCCACCCCCTGACCCTCGAAGGAGAACCATGGTCGACCGACGCATCCCCCGGTGGCGCGATCTCGCGCCGCTCATGCAGTTCAAGCGCCCTGAGCTCGACCCCGTCGAGCGCCGACTGTCGAGGGCGCTGACGATCGCCGACCTGCGCCGGATCGCGAAGCGCCGCACCCCCACCGCACCCTTCGACTACACCGACGGCTCGGCCGAGCAGGAGCTCTCGATCAGCCGCGCGCGGCAGGCGTTCGAGGACATCGAATTCCACCCGGCGATCCTCCGTGACGTGTCGCGGGTCGACACCGGGTGGGAGGTGCTCGGCGCGCGGGTGGAGCTGCCGTTCGGCATCGCCCCCACCGGCTTCACCCGGATGATGCAGACCGAGGGCGAGGCGGCCGGCGCCGCCAGCGCGGCGGCGCACGGCATCCCGTTCTCCCTGTCCACGATGGGCACCACCTCGATCGAAGACGTCGCTCGGGCGGGCGGGCCGGGCTCGCGGAACTGGTTCCAGCTGTACATGTGGAAGGACCGCGACCGCTCGATGGCGCTGGTGGACCGCGCCGCCGCCGCCGGCTTCGACACGCTCCTGGTCACGGTCGACGTGCCGGTAGCGGGGGCGCGGCTGCGCGACAAGCGCAACGGCATGACGATCCCGCCCGCTCTGACGCCCGGCACTGTGCTCGACGCCCTGCCGCGACCGCAGTGGTGGATCGACTTCCTCACCACCGAGCCGCTCGCCTTCGCGTCGCTCGATCGCTGGTCGGGCACCGTCGCCGAGCTGCTGGACACCATGTTCGACCCCACCGTCACCTACGACGACTTCGCGTGGATCCGCGACCAGTGGCCCGGCAAGGTGGTCGCCAAGGGCGTGCAGACGGTGGCGGATGCGACGCGGCTCACGGAGCTCGGCGTCGATGCGGTGCTGCTGTCGAACCACGGCGGGCGCCAGCTCGACCGGGCGCCGATCCCGTTCCACCTGCTGCCCGAGGTGGTGCGCGAGGTCGGGCAGGACACCGAGGTGTGGCTGGACACCGGCATCATGTCGGGCGCGGATGTGGTGGCCTCCGTCGCGCTCGGCGCCCGCTTCACGCTCGTCGGTCGCGCGTACCTGTACGGGCTGATGGCCGGCGGGCGGCGGGGGGTGGACCGCGCGATCGAGATCCTCGGCGAGCAGGTCGCCCGCACGATGCGTCTCCTCGGCGTCACCTCCCTCGAGGAGCTCGGCCCCGAGCACGTCACGCAGCTGCAGCGCCTGACCCCCGTCGCGCGGGCGGGCGCGCGGGTGTAGCAGCACGTTCGTCGGGGCATCCGGGCGGATCGGGCCTTGGGCGGTGGTTCGGCTCCCGTTCTCCGACGAACGTGCACCACCAACCCTGCGGCGAGCGCGCCGAAACGTAGGTTGGAGGCATGGACCTGCGGATCTTCGTCGAGCCTCAGGAGGGCGCCTCCTACGACGAGCAGCTCGCCTGCGCACGGTTGGCCGAGCGGCTCGGCTTCGAGGGGTTCTTCCGCTCCGACCACCTCCTCGCGATGGCC
This sequence comes from Micrococcales bacterium, assembly GCA_016212425.1. Lineage (GTDB taxonomy): Bacteria > Actinomycetota > Actinomycetes > Actinomycetales > Microbacteriaceae > Schumannella. Next base: position 25,013 of record JACRGJ010000094.1, read on the forward strand.
GGCAGCGGGCTCCCAGGCCCCACGGAGTCGTGGCTGACGCTCGCCGCGCTCGGCCGCGAGACGGAGCGCATCCGCCTTGGCACCCTGGTGTCGTCGGCGACCTTCCGGCATCCGGCGCTCCTCGCCATCGCCGTGGCGCAGGCGGATGCCATGAGCGGCGGCCGCGTGGAGCTCGGCCTCGGCACCGGCTGGTTCGCGCGCGAGCACGAGGCGTACGGCGTTCCGTTCCCCCCGAGGCGCTTCGGACCCCTCGAGGAGCAGCTGGAGATCATCACGGGACTGTGGGCGACCCCGGTCGGGCAGACGTACTCGTTCCGAGGAGAGCACTACACCCTCGTCGACGCCCCCGCGCTGCCCAAGCCGGTGCAGCATCCGGTGCCGATCATCGTCGGTGGCGGCGGCGCCCGGCGCACCCCCTCGATCGCCGCGCGCTTCGCCGGCGAGTTCAACATCGGCTTCCTCGACGAGGAGACCATCGGCCGGAAGGTGGCTGCGGTGCGCCGGGCCTGCGAGGAGGCGGGCCGCGATCCGGAGTCGATGGTCTACTCGGCGGCGCTGGCGACGATCGTCGGCACCGACGAGACCGACTACGCGCGGCGGGCGCGCGAGCGCGGGCAGGATCCGGACCGGTTCCGGAAGACCGGGATCGCGGGGACGCCGCGGGAGGCGGTGGACAAGCTCGGCCGGCTCGCCGAACTCGGCATCACCCGCACCTACCTGCAGACCGTGCGGGCGCGCGACCTCGACCTCGTGGAGCTGCTGGGCACCGAGGTGCTCCCGCGAGTGCCGGTGAGCACTCAGCGGCGGCCGAGCTGAGCGGGACCGCCGAAGCGGTCGAGGAGGCCCCGGATGGCGGGCACCGCCGGGCGTGACGGGAACTCCGCGACGTAGCGGCGCAGGCTCGTGAGCTCCGCATCCTCCAGGGCGGGCGGCTGACGCCGCGTCGCGCGCTCACCGAGCACGAAGGCATGCGCGTCGAGCTGCCGTGCGAGCGCGTCGCGCTCGGCGGATGCCAGCGGTGCCGCGTCCGTCCTGAGGCGCACCATCTCGAGGTCGAGCACCGCGCAGAGGATCGCCGAGAACAACAGGTCGCCCGAGGTGCCGCCCTCCAGGATGCTGCGCACCAGCCGACGCTCGCCGTCCGGCTGGCACGCGTGCAGGCGGTAGCCGAATTCCGAGAACACGACGAGCTCGACCTGGAGGCCGGCCTCCGAGCGCGCGCGGATGCCGCCGGGCCAGTATCCGCTGCCGCCGTCGATCTCCTCCGCCGCGAGACCCGGGGTCGAGAGCGCCGCCACCAGGGCATCCGCGAGACCGGTCTGCCGGGCCGGATCGAGGGCGGTGAACCCGGGCGGCGGCTCCGGCTCGGACGCCCGCGCGCGGAGGGGCGAGTCGGCGGGCCGCTCCGCGACCGGGACCGGCGTCAGCGTCGCGCCGAGCTCCGGCGCGCGGCCGAGTTCGATCCGGCCGCGCACCCCGGCGGCGGCGCGCTTGTCGCGCGCGAGCGCCATGAGCTCCGGATCGCGGAGTCGCTCCGCCTCCCCGACCGCGACCTCGAACCAGGACGCCGCCTCGGACGTCCGCTCCGCCGACGAGAGCGCGTCCCCGAGCACGAGCGCCGCATCCGCCGCCCGTCGCGCGTCTCCGAGCGCCACGGCGAGGTCGAAGGCCGTCTCGAGCAGCGCCTCTCCCGCTCGCCGCCGGGCGGCGCCGACCCCGTTCGTGCTCAGCGCTCCCGTGCCGATCCGGACCGACGCGTCGAACACCCCCTGCGCGATCAGGCGAGGCTTCGCCCGACCGGCGGCGACGGGCACCGTCTCGAAGGGAAGCGCACCTTCGGCCGAGAGCATCCAGCTGCGGCCCTGCAACGCCAGCACCACGACGTCCGGCTCGCGCACGGGCAGGCGCAGATGCGGAACGTCGGGATCGTCGATCAGGGTCCAGTCGAGGTCCGCCTCCGCGGCGAACGCGGTCAGGGCGGCGATGCGGCGCCGGGCGGCGCGTCCCGGCATCCGCTCAGCTCCCCGCGGACCCGGCGGGCGGGCGAGCGGACCCGAGCGCGTCGAGCCACGCCTCGGCGATGAGCCGCGCCCCGTGCGGGGTCGGGTGCACCCCGTCCGCCGCGATCGTCGCCGCGCCGTCGCGCTCGGCCGCCGCGCCGAGAACGCCCTGCAGCGGAACGAACGCGGCGCCGAACTCCGTGGCGAGCCGGGCGACCGCGTTCCGCTTCGGATCGAGATCCTCGGCCCAGCGCCGCTGCCCGCCCGTCACCGGCACGACGAACGGCTCGACGAGCATCAGTTCCGGATGCGCGTCCTCCGTCGCGCGGCGCAGCAGTGCTCGGTAGCCGGACTCGAAGTCCTCGACGCTCGTCGGGTCCTTCTGGGAGTAGCGGCGCCAGCTGTCGTTGATGCCGATGTAGACGGTCAGCAGCGACGGGGCGAGCGCGACCGCGTCGGCCTCCCAGCGCGCGGCGAGGTCGACGACCCGGTCGCCGCCGACACCGCGGTTGAGGATGTCGCGCGTCTCCCCGCGGACGCGGAGGACGTCGGCGACCATGCGCACCCAGCCGGTGCCGAGCCCGTCCGCGCTCGAGCGGCGGCCGGCATCCGTGATGCTGTCGCCGATGAACAGGATGGGGCCGGGCACCGACCCAGCCTACGGCGGCGGTGCACGACAGGATGGGTCCATGAGCGACTGGAACGAGAAGGTCATCCGGCAGTTCCGCGAGAACGCAGGCGAGGTCGAGGGGTTCGGGCGGCGGCTGGTGCTGCTGCATGACCGCGGGGCGCGCAGCGGCACGGAGTACGTGCATCCAGTGGCGGCGATCCGGGACGAGGACGGCTGGCTGGTCGCGGCGTCGGCGGCCGGCAGCGACCACCATCCGGCGTGGTACCGGAACCTGCTGGCGCACCCGGACATCGAGCTCGAGACCCCGGATGGCACCGTCGCGGTGCACGCGGAGGACCTGCCCCGCGCCGAGCGCGACCTCGCGTGGTCGCGCTTCACCGCGATGTCGGAGGGCTTCCGCTCCTACGAGGCGAAGACCACGCGCGTCATCCCGGTGCTGCGCCTCACCCCGCGCTAACTCGGCGGGCCGAGGAGGTTCGACGCGACGGTGGCGTGCACCGACTCGGTATCGCTCGGGTGGTAGATCCCCGCGAGGACGTCGCGTTGCAGCCGCGCGAGCTCGCCGCCCGCGGCGTAGCCCGAGCCACCGGCGACGCGCATCGCCTGATCGACGACGGAGCGGGCGCTCTCGGTCGCTCGGTGCTTCGCGCCGGTGAGCAGCCGGAACCAGTCGGCGCCGTGATCCGCGGCCGCGTCCACATCCGCGGCGAGTTTCTCCAGGTCCGGCCGGAGCGCGTCGAGCGCGAGCGCGGCATCCGCGATGCGCCAGCGGATGTCGGGGTCCTGTGCGACGGGCTCGCCCGTCCGCAGCGACCTCCGCCGCTGCGCCGCCGCGACGGCCAGCTCGAGCGCGCGATCCGCGATCCCGGCGTAGACCGAGCCGATCGTGAGGAGGAACGAGGCGAAGATCGCGAACACGAACGGGTCGGCACTCGGGCCGACGGGCAGGATGCGCGCGATCCGCTCCGCCGGCACCACGGCCCCCTCCAGGACGGTGGTCTGCGACTGCGTGGCGCGCATGCCGAGCGTGTCCCAGTCCTCGAGCGCCCGCCAGCCCGGGGTGTCGCGGGTGAGGAACCCGTGCACCAGGCGCGGCTCGCCGTCGGCAGTCTGCTTGCCGAATACGCCGAGCCGGGTCCAGGCGGGCGCGAGCGAGGTGAACACCTTCGTGCCCGTGAAGGCCACCCCGCCGTCGGCGGCCGGCTCGGCGACGGTCAGCGAGTCCCACAGCACCAGGTCGTTGCCGGGCTCGCTGTTGCCGAAGGCAAAGAGCTCCCCCGCCGCGGCATCCGCCAGCACCCAGTCCAGCGAGTGGTCGCCGCGCTCGGCCAGCACCCGCGCGACGCCGACCCACACGAGGTGCATGTTGATGCCCAGCGCGGTCGCCGGCGCGAAGGCGGCGAGCCGGCGCTGATCCCGGACCGTCTCGAGCAGGGGCCGCGGCGCGAGGTACCCGGCGGCGCGCAGCTCGTCGAGGTCCTCCGTGAAGAAGGCGTTGTCGCGGTCGTAGCCGGCGGCGCGGGCGCGGATGCGCTGCAGCAGCTCCGGGTCCAGATCCACAGGGTCAGGCTACGCGCGCGCGGCGCGTCGGCGCCGGGACCATCGCGTGGCCCGTACGAGCACGACCAGACCCACCCCGAGTGCGCCGCCGACCGAGTTCGCGGCGATGTCGCCCAGGCTGGAGACCCGCGCCGGCAGGAACTCGCGCTGCACGAGTTCGATCGTGACGGTGGCCGCGACGACTCCCACCAACGCCAGGACCACCCATCCGCGGCGGAACAGGGCCGCGAGCAGCACCCCGAGCGGCACGAAGAGCACGACGTTCGCGGCCGACTCGACGACGGCGTAGTCGACCCAGGGGAATCCGGCCTCCTGGATCCGGTCGATGACGCGCAGCAGCTGAGCGTCCAGCGGGCGGTCCACCGGGGTCGGCCACGCCGCCACGAACCCCAGCAGCACGAGGTAGAGCGCGAGGAGGAGGCTGGCGGCACCGCGGCGGCTCACCGCGCGCCCAGCTCCTCGGCGATGGCCCGGATGCCGACCTCGACCTCGTCGAAGCTCGTCGACAGCGGCGAGAGTCCCAGCCGGATTCCCGAGGGCCGCCGAAAGTCCGGGATCACCCCCCGCGCCCACAGCGCGGGCATGATCCGTTCAAACCCGGGCTGGTCGAGCGTGATGTGACCGCCGCGGCGCGCAGGATCCCGCGGGGTGGCGAGCAGCGCATCCGGGAGCAGCGCGTCGGCGAGCTCAATCGCGAGGGTGGTCAGCGCGGCGGACTTCGCGCGGATCGCGGGCATCCCCGCCTCCTCGATCAGGGCGATCGCCGGGCGCAGGGCCTGCATCCCGAGGATCGGCGGAGTGCCGCTGAGCACGCGCCGGATGCCCTCCGCGGGTCGGTAGCCCTGCCCCATCTCGAACGGGCTCGCCGAGCCGAGCCAGCCCTGGATCGGCTGCCGGAACAGGCCGAGATGCCGGGCGGCGACGTAGGCGAACGCGGGAGCGCCCGGTCCCCCGTTCAGGTACTTGTACCCGCATCCGACGGCGAGGTCGGCCCCCCATCCGTCGAGGTCCACGGGCACGACCCCGGCGCTGTGGCTGAGGTCCCAGAGCGTGAGCGCCCCGGCGGCGCGCGCCAGGGCGGTGACCGAAGCCGCGTCGACCAGCGCGCCGGAGCGGTACCCGACGTGGGAGAGCACCACCAGCGCGGTGCGTTCGCCGAGCAGCGCGGCCACTGCATCCGGAGCGGGGTCGCCTTCCACCCAGCGCAGGGTCGCGCCCGTCTCGGCCGCGATCCCCTCGAGCACGTAGCGGTCGGTGGGGAAGTCGTCGCGGGAGAGCACGATCTCGTCGCGCCCCGCCGCGAGCGCCAGCCCAGCGCGGATCAGCTTGTAGAGCAGCACGGAGGTGGAGTCGCCGACCACGACCTGGCCGGGCGCGGCTCCGAGCACCACCCGGCCGAGGTCGTCGCCGATCGCCAGCGGGAGGTCGAGCCACCCGTCGTCCCAGCCCCGGATGAGGCGCCCCGCCCACTCCCGCTCGACGGCGTCGCGGAGGCGCTCCGCGCTCGCGCCCAGCGGTCGCCCGAGCGAGTTGCCGTCGAGGTAGGCGACGGCGTCCGTGGGCAGGAAGCGCTCCCGCAACGGCGCGAGCGGGTCGGCGGCGTCGAGCGCCGCGGCATCCGGCAGGGCGACGGTCATCCCCCGACGGTAGCGCCCGGCCGCGCACCCGGGCTCCCCTACGCTGTCTCGGGATGAGCGCCCCGCACCAGCCCCGCGTGCTCGTCGTCGTCCCCACCTACGACGAGGTGCAGAGCCTGGAGCCGACCGTGCGCGGGCTGCTCGCCGCGGCACCGGAGGTCGACGTGCTCGTCGCCGACGACGCGAGCCCCGACGGCACCGGGGAGCTCGCCGATCGGCTCGCCGCAGCCGACTCGCGGATCTCGGTGCTGCACCGTCCGATCAAGGACGGTCTCGGCCGCGCCTACCTCGCCGGCTTCGCCTGGGCTGCGGAGCGCGGCTACGACGTGGTGGTCGAGATGGATGCCGACGGGTCGCATCCGGCGTCGGCCCTGCCCTCGCTGCTCGACGCCCTCGCCGCCGATGCCCGGTGCGGCGTCGCGATCGGCTCGCGCTGGGTGTCCGGCGGACGGGTGGTGGACTGGCCGCTGCCGCGCCGGCTGCTGAGCCGCGGCGCGAACAGCTATGCCCGGATCCTGCTCGGGGCGCCGGTGCGCGACCTCACCGCCGGATTCCGCGCGTACCGCGCATCCGCTCTCGCGGGTCTCGACCTCGACAGCGTCGACTCCCGCGGCTACTGCTTCCAGATCGACATGACCCTGCGGATCCTCGACGCGGGGTGGGGAGCGCGGGAGGTGCCGATCACGTTCCGCGACCGGGTGCACGGCACCTCGAAGATGACAGGCGGCATCGTCGGCGAGGCGATGCGCCGCGTCACGCTCTGGGGCCTGCAGCGCCGACGTCTGCGGCGTCGGACCCGGTAGAGCCTCCGGCGCCGTACCCCGCGCTACCTCTGACTCCGGCGGTTGACCCCGTGCCCGATCTCGGCATCCGACGTGACCAGAGCGGCAGAAGTGGCGACACCCGCCACACCCGCCCCACCCGATGCCGAGATCGTGCTCGGGCCGGGCGCCGGACGCCGGGCGCCGAAGCCGGGCGCTGAGCTCCGCGCGCTCGCGGAGCGGGCCCGAGCTCAGCGGAGAGAGGCGAGCACCGCCTCGAGCTGATCGACGCCGAAGTCGAGGTCTTCCCGCGAGACGACGAGCGGCGGGGCGAGGCGCAGGGTCGAGCCGTGCGTGTCCTTGACGAGCACGCCGCGCTCGGCGAGCAGTTCGCATACCCGACGTCCGGATGCCAGGGCGGGATCGACGTCGATGCCCGCCCAGAGCCCGGTGCCGCGCACCGCGGTGAGTCTGCGCCCGAGGAGCGCCTCGAGGCGCTCGTGCAGGTGGACGCCGAGCTCGCGCGCCCGCGCCTGGAGCTCGCCGGTCTCGAGCAGCTCGACGACCGCCGAGCCGACGGCGGCGGCGAGCGGGTTGCCGCCGAAGGTGGATCCGTGCTGACCCGGCTGCAGCACCCCCAGCACGTCGCGATCGCCGACGACGGCGCTGACCGGGACGATACCTCCGCCGAGCGCCTTGCCGAGCAGGTAGAGATCGGGTACCACGCCGACCAGGTCGCACGCGAACGTCGCGCCGGTCCGACCGAGCCCGGACTGGATCTCGTCGGCGATGAGGAGCACATTCTGCTCGCGGGTCACGCGGCGCACCTCAGGGAGGTAGTCGGGCGGCGGTACGACGATGCCGGCCTCGCCCTGGATCGGCTCCAGCAGCACCGCGACGGTGTCCTCGTCTATGGCGGACTCGAGCGCCGCCGCGTCGCCGTAGGGCACGGTGACGAATCCGGGCGTGTACGGACCGAAGCCGGCCCGGGCATCCGGATCGTCGCTGAAGGAGATGATGGTCGTCGTGCGGCCGTGGAAGTTGCCCGCCGCGACGATGATCTTCGCCCGGCCCTCCGGCACGCCCTTGACCCGGTAGCCCCACGCCCGGGCCACCTTGATGCCCGACTCCACCGCCTCCGCGCCGGTGTTCATAGGCAGCACCGTGTCCTTCCCGGCGAGCCGGGCGAGGGCGGCTAGGAACGGTCCCAGCCGGTCGTTGTGGAACGCGCGGCTGGTGAGGGTGAGCCGGCCCAGCTGGTCGCGAGCCGCCGCGATGAGGGCCGGATGACCGTGCCCGAAGTTCACCGCCGAGTACGCCGCGAGGCAGTCGAGGTAGCGACGCCCCTCGACGTCCGTGATCCACGCGCCCTCGCCGGATGCGGCGACGACGCCAAGCGGGTGGTAGTTGTGCGCCCCCCACTCCGACTCCAGCTCGATCAGAGCCGCGGCCGAGGAGTCGCGGACGGCCGCGGCAGGCATCGGGCTCGGCGGGAGCGATCCGGAGCGCAGCGACGCATCGCGGGGGACTGCCGCGCCCGACGGCGACTGCTCGGCCGCGGCGACCCCCCTCACGAGCGCAGCTCCAGCGTGCAGCACTTCACGCCGCCGCCGCCGAGGAGCAGCTCGGAGAGGTCGACGCCGATGGGGTTGTAGCCGCGCGCCCGCAGCTGCCGTTCGAAGTCGGTGGCGCGGGAGGCGATGACCACGTTGTACCCGTCGCTGAAGGAGTTGAGGCCGAGCACCGCGGCGTCGTCGTCGTTCACGAGGATCGCGTCGGGGTAGGTGCGCTGGAGCCAGGCGAGCGACTCCGGGGCGAAGGCCTTGGGGAGGTAGGCGATGTTCTCGTCACCGCCGGAGAGCCCGGGGTCGAGCACCGCGAGGGCGGTGTCGAGGTGGTAGAACGACGGGTCGACGAGCCGCAGCGTCACGACCTCGCGCCGGTAGATGGCCCGGAGCTCATCGTGGGAGGCGGCGTCGCTGCGGAACCCGGTGCCGGCCAGAATGCGGTCGCCGACCAGGAGGAAGTCGCCCTCGCCCTCGTTGACCGAGACGGGCTCGCGCACCTCGAAGCCGTTCGCCGCGAACCAGTCCAGGTACGCCGGGCCTTCGGGCCCGCGCTCCGGGTACTGGAACCGGGCGCCGTAGGCGATGCCGTCGAGGACGAACCCTCCGTTCGCCGCGTAGACCATGTCCGGCAGGCCCTCGGCGGGGTCGATGAGCCGCACGTCGAACCCGAGGTCGAGGTAGGCACGGTGCAGCAGCTCCCACTGGCGCACGGCGAGGCTGGTGTCGGTCGGATCCTCCGGATGCATCCACGGGTTGATGCGATAGCTCACCGTGAAGTGCTCGGGGCGGCACATGAGCACGGTGCGGCGGGTGGGAACGCGGGTGGATGCGGTGGCGGCGGTCTCGGTGATCGTCATGGTCCTGCCAGTGTCACACGCGGGATATCGGAGCCGTCTGGCGCCAAGCGCATTGTTCGTGCGCGGGCGGGTGGTGGTGCGCAACGAATCGCCGTAGGCTCCGCGCGTGGACAACATCGACTACCGGATCATCGACCTGCTGCGTCAGAACGCCCGCGCCGGTTACGGCGACATCGGAGTCCGCGTCGGCCTCTCCGCCTCCGCCGTGAAGCGCCGCGTCGACAAGCTCGTGGCGGACGGGGTCATCCGCGCCTTCACCGTGCAGATCGACCCGAACGTCGACGGGCTCGGCACCGAGGCCTACGTCGAGCTGTTCTGCCGCGGCACCGTCGCACCCGACGAGCTGAAGCGCATCCTCTCCGGAGTTCCGGAGGTGGTGGATGCGGGCACGGTCACCGGCTCGGCGGATGCCATCGTGCACATGCGCTCCCGCGACATCCCCTCGCTCGAGGACGCGCTCGAGAAGGTCCGGATCGCGCCGAACGTCGACCACACCCGGTCCGCGATCGTGCTCTCGCGACTCATCCATCGCCGCTTCGACTGAAGCCCGGCGGGGCGGAGAGAGGGACTCAGACATTCCGGTCCGCTCCCCGCGGGGACGCGCGGAGGGCGGACCGGTGGTCTGGTAGCAGCGGGATCGGTCCGGCGCATCCGACCGGTTCGGGTTCGGTCGGCATCCGGGCTCCGTCGGGAACCGCTGACAAGTACGAGTATGGGGGACAAATGACTGTCCCCACAAGTGCGGACAGCACCCATTACGGGGGGCAATTTCGCCCCTCAGACCTTCGGATCCGGTTGGGCTGGAACGATCGCGCAACGGATTCCATCGTTGTAGCGGCGTCGCGGCGGCGGTGGCGGGTCGCCGTGACCAGCTAGACGTGCCTAGATCGAGAGGGCGATCATGGCCCGATCCGGGTTACCGAAGCGGTGCGCGGTGAGAGCCACGGCCTGCTCGCGGAGGAACGGCAGGAGCTCGATCCGGCCGGCGGTGGTGACCGGACCGTCCCAGATCGCGATCTCGGGCGTTCCGTGCAGCGCGCGAGCGAGGGCGACGCCGTCACCGCCGACCAGGCGCACGCGTTCGACCCGCCGACTCACGAGGCCCACGGCGAATGCGGCATCCGTCTCGACCGTCGTGGACGCGACCCGCAGCAGCGGGGCGGCGCCTGTCGTCAGCGCACGAAGGCCGGCGGGCAGCGGCACCGCGGAGCTCAGCGACAGCTCCGCCCTCGCTCGAACCCCGGCGGCGAGTACGCGCGCGAACTCGGCGAGGTCTCCGCCCTCGGCGAGACGGAGGGTGATGCGCGCCGGCCGGTAGCGGAACACGTTGCGCTCGACCTCCAATCCGGATGCATCGCGCGACTGGCCGAACTCCGCCTCCCATGCCGCTTGGTCGCTGAGCGCTCCCGCCCGTACGTTCTCGAACCCGTCGTAGTCGAGCCCCGGCTGCATCGCCTCGATGGCTGCGCGCACACGCGCGTCGAGGCCCTCGAGGTGCAGCTCGCCGCTCGGCGGGGGCGGCGCCGGCCGCCAGGTGCCGAGGGCGAGGAGCGTGTTCGGCCCCCCCGCCTTCGCGCCGGGACCGACGCTCGAGAGCTTCCAGCCGCCGAACGGCTGCCGGCGCACGATCGCCCCGGTGATGCCGCGGTTGATGTAGAGGTTGCCTGCCTCCACGGTGTCGAGCCACGAGGCGACCTCCGCGGTGTCGAGCGAGTGGATGCCCGCCGTCAGTCCGTAGTCGGTCGCGTTCTGCAGTGCCACCGCCTCCTCGAGACTGTCGGCGCTCATCAGGCCGAGCACCGGACCGAAGTACTCGGTGAGGTGGAACTCGCTACCGGGCCGCACGCCGATCCGCACCCCGGGACTCCACAGCCGCCCGCTGTCATCGAGACGCTTCGGCTCGACGAGCCAGCTCTCGCCCTCCCCCAGCACCGTCAGCCCACGCTCGAGCTTCCCTGCGGCCGGTTCGATGACCGGGCCGACGGTCACCGTCGGGTCCTGCGGCCAGCCGACGCGGAGGCTGGTGACCGCGTCGACGAGCTGGCGGCGGAACCGCTCGGAGTGTGCGACGGAGCCGACCAGGATGCCGAGCGACGCGGCCGAGCACTTCTGCCCGGCGCTGCCGAATGCGCTGCGCACGAGATCGGCGGCCGCGAGATCGAGGTCCGCCGACGGGGTCACGACGATCGCGTTCTTCCCGCTCGTCTCGGCCAGCAGTGCCAGCTCCGGCTTCCACGAGCGGAACAGGGCAGCGGTGTCGATGCTGCCGGTCAGGATGACGCGCTCCACCTCCGGCGCGGTGATGAGCGCGCGGCCCAGCTCGTTCTCCGGCACGTCGACGAGGGCGAGCAGCTCGCGCGGCACGCCCGCCTCCCAGATCGCCTCGGCGAGCACCGCGCCGGAGCGCTTCGCCTGCGGCGCGGGTTTGAAGATCACGGCCGAGCCGGCGGCCAGCGGTGCGAGCACCGACCCGCACGGGATCGACACCGGGAAGTTCCACGGTGGGGTGGCCAGCGTGAGCCGCGCCGGGACGAAGCGGGCACCCTCGACCGTGTCGAGCATCCGCGCCCGATCGGCGTACCAGCGGGCGAAGTCGACCGCCTCGCTCACCTCGACATCCGCTTCGGCCACGGTCTTTCCGGTCTCGGCCGCCATCACCTCGATCAGCCGGCCGCGCATGGCCTCGATCACCTCGCCGACCCGGTCGAGCAGCTCGGCCCGGGCGGCCGCGGGGCGCTCGCCCCACGCCGCGCCCGCGGCGCGCGCGGCGGTGAGCACGCCCTGCAGCTGCTCGGGCGTGCCGATCGCGGCGGCCGCGACGGTCTCCTCGCCGAGCCGGGTCGATGCGCTCCGCGCCAGCAGCTCGCGTCCCCAGGCGCGGTTGTCCGCGAGCGAGGGGTCGGTGTCCGCGGCGTTCTCGAAGTGCGCCGGCGCGGTGGGCAGCCCCGGATGCGCGCGGTCCTGCGTGCGGTTCGGCGCGGGCACCCGGTCGTCCAGATCCGCGAGCGAGGCCCGGAAGCGCTCGGCCTCGCGGTCGAAGGCGGCCGGGGAGGTCGCCAGGTCGAACACCGCCGACATGAAGTTCTCCTCGCTCGCGTTCTCCTCGAGGCGGCGGACGAGGTAGCTGATCGCGGCGTCGAACTCCCGCGGGTGCACGACCGGGGTGTAGAGGAGGAGGCCACCGGTGTCGCGCTTGACGGCATCCGCCTGCCCCGGCGCCATGCCGAGCAGCATCTCCACGTCGACGCGGTCGGCGACGCCGCGGCTCTCGGCGAGGAGGTGCGCCCAGGCGAGGTCGAAGAGGTTGTGCCCGGCCACGCCGATGCGCACCGCGTCGGTGTGCTCGGGAGTGAGGGCCCAGGCGAGCATCCGCTTGTAGTGCGTGTCGGTGGCCTGCTTGCTCGGCCAGGTCGCGAGGGGCCAGTCGTGCAGGCGCGCATCCACCCGCTCCATGGCGAGGTTCGCGCCTTTCACGACCCGCACCTTGATGCCGGCGCCGCCCGTCGCGCGTCGCTCGCGAGCCCAGGCGGTGAGCTGCTGGAGCGCGGCGAACGAGTCGGGCAGGTAGGCCTGCAGCACGATGCCGGCCTCGAGGTGGAGCATGCCGGGCTTCTCGAGCAGGCGGGTGAACACCGCGATCGTCAGGTCGAGGTCGCGGTACTCCTCCATGTCGAGGTTGATGAACTTCGGGGTCGCGCTACGGGTGGCGACCCCGTACAGCGGGAGGAGGCGCTCGACGACGCGGTCGACGGTCTCGTCGAAGCCCCACATGCTCAGTTGGCTGGCGACGCTCGAGACCTTCACCGAGACGTAGTCGACGTCGTCGCGTCCGAGTAGGTCCACCGTGCCGGCGAGCCGGCGGTCGGCCTCCGCGGTGCCGAGCACGGCCTCGCCGAGCAGATTCACGTTCAGCCGGGTGCCGTGCTCGCGGAGACGCCGGAAGTGCCGGTCGAGGCTCGTCGGCCGCGCGTCGATCACGAGGTGCGCCACCATGCGACGCAGCACGCGGCGCGAGATCGGGATGATCGCCCAGGGGAACAGGCGCGCGAAGCCGCCCCCCAGCGCGATCGCCGCACGCAGGTGCCACGGCAGGAACCGGGGGATGCGGCGGGCCAGAGCCTCAAGGTTGCCGGCGGCGACGCGGCGATCCTCGGGGCGCATCACCCGGTCGACGAAGCCGAGGGTGAACTCGAGGCCGAGCGGGTCCTTCAGCACCCCGGCGAGACGGGCGGCGTTCGGGTCTGCCTTCGCGCGGGCGCCCTCCTCGGCCCACTTCCGCGCGAGCGCGACGGCGGCCTCGGCGTCCGGGGTGCCGGGGAGCGCGTCCCCGGCGGTGCGATCGGGGGCGGCGCTGGTCATGCTGTCGAGGATAGGCGGGGCATCGCGCACGGGTTCGGAGCGCTCGTGCGCTCTCGTGCATCTTCGTCGGAGCCGACGCACCTTTTCGCCGCCGGGCGGCCGGATCGCACCGATTCTCCGACGAAGGGTACGAGCCGCCGCTGGGTAGGGTGGCCCCCATGCCCGCCCCGCGCTACGACGTCGCCGTCCTCGGCGGAGGGCACAACGCGCTCACCGCCGCCGCGTACCTCGCGCGGGCGGGCAAGCGCGTCGTCGTGCTCGAGCGGCTCGCCGAGACCGGGGGCGCCGCCGTCTCGGCACCCGCCTTCGCGGGCGTCGACGCCCGCCTGTCGCGCTACTCCTCCCTCGTCAGCCTGCTGCCCCGGCGCATCGTCGACGACCTGGGGCTGCGGATCGAGCTGGCGCGTCGGCGCTACTCCTCCTACACCCCCGTTCCCGGCGGCGACCACGGCCTCCTCGTCGACGCGGGCGACCCGGCTCGCACCGCCGCCTCGTTCGGGATGGTCGGCGCGGGAGGCGACGCCGCCGCCTGGACGGAGCTGTATCGGCAGACGGGACGGCTCGCATCCGCTCTCTTCCCCACCCTCACCGAGCCTCTGCCGACCCGGGCCGAGGCGCGGCGCGCGGTGGACGACGACCGCGCCTGGGCGGACCTGATCGAACGTCCGGTGGGCCAGACCATTGCCGAGCGGTTCGAGAGCGACCTCGTGCGCGGCGTCGCCCTGACGGATGCGCTGATCGGCACCTTCGCGCCCGGCGTCGATCCGACCCTCGCGGCGAACCGGTGCTTCCTGTACCACGTGATCGGCGGCGGCACCGGCGACTGGGATGTCCCGGTGGGCGGCATGGGTGCGGTGACCGGCGCCCTCCGCCGGGCCGCGCTCGACGCCGGCGCCGAGCTCGTGACCGACGCGGAGGTGCTGCGGGTCACCCCCGACGGCGATGTGCGGTTCGCGCACGGCGGCGGCGAGTGGATGCTGTGGGCCGACCGGCTGCTGGCCGGCTGCTCGCCCGAGGAGCTCGCTCGGCTGCTCGGCGAGGATGCGCCCGCCCCGCAGGCCGAGGGTGCCCAGGTGAAGGTGAACCTGATGCTGCGGCGGCTGCCGAGGCTGCGGGATGCGGGCATCGACCCGCGCGCCGCGTTCGGCGGCACGTTCCACATCAACGAGACCTGGTCGCAGCTCGAGGCCGCCCACCAAATGGCGTCGGAGGGGCGCGTCCCGGATCCCGTGCCCTGCGAGATCTACTGCCACTCCCTCACCGACCCGTCGATCCTCGGTCCCGAGCTGGCGGCGACGGGCGCGCAGACGATGACGGTGTTCGCGGTGCAGGTGCCCGACCGGTTGCTCGAGGGCCGCGATCCGGCGGCGGCGCGCCAGGAGCTGCAGGACGCGGTGCTGGCCTCCCTCGACTCGGTGCTCGCGGAGCCGATCCGCGACGTGGTGCTGACGGATGCCGCGGGCCGTCCGTGCATCGAGACGAAGACCACCCGCGACCTGGCCGACGCGCTGCGCCTGCCGGGCGGCAACATCTTCCACGGTCCGCTGTCGTGGCCGTGGGCCGAGGACGACGAGGCGCTCACGACACCCGCCGAGCGCTGGGGCGTCGCGACGGCGCACCCGAGCATCCTGCTGTGCGGCGCCGGAGCGCGTCGCGGCGGCGGGGTCAGCGGCATCGGCGGCCAGAACGCCGCGATGGCGCTGCTCGAGGAGTAGCGCTACTCCCAGACGCTCGGAGCCGCCGCGCGGGTGGAGGGAAGGGCCACCTCGGTAGCCCAGCGAGCCAGCTCGGGCGAGGGCGGGAACGGCTCCGCGTCGACACCCAGCAGCTCCCGGAGGCGGGCCGTGAGGAGCGGCCCCTCCCCTTTCCGGAGGAACGAGCCCCGGACGATCCCGCGCGCCCACACCTCGCCGCGCACCACGAAGCGCTGCTCCAGGTAGACGGTGCGGTCGTCCCAGCCGACCACCTTCGACTCCAGCGTGAATCGCTGCCACAGCTGGATGGACTTCCGGTAGGTGACCGTCGACGACCGCACCACCGGGTAGATGCCGAGCGCGCGCATCCGCGGCCACAGGCCGGTGCGCAGCAGCAGGTCCAGCCGCCCGAGGTCCATCAGGGTGAGGTAGATGCCGTTGTTGACGTGCCCGAGCACGTCGATGTCGGCCGGCCAGGCGCGGAGCCGGATCGTCGCGAGGTCGTGGATGCCCACGCGCGACCGGCGGCGACCCCACCCCCGCAGCAGGAACAGGGTGCGGAGAAGCGCGATCACGCGGTCACGCTAGCGGGTCGGATGCGGGCGCCCGCCCCCGCTGCGCCGTCGCACCACGCCGACTCCGATCCGATCCTCACGGCGGCGGCGGTGCGGGCGGTGTTCCCCCGGGACGGAGGAGCCGCTCCAGGAACGCGCGGGTGCGCGGCTCGCGCGGGGCGGTGAAGAGCTCCGCGGGAGAGCCGCGCTCGACGACCACGCCGTGGTCGAGGAAGAGCACCTCGTCGGCGACCTCTCGGGCGAAGGCGAGCTCGTGCGTGACGACGACCATCGTCCAGCCCTCGTCGGCGAGCTCCTTCATGATCGCGAGCACGTCGCCGACGATCTCCGGGTCGAGGGACGAGGTCGGCTCGTCGAAGAGCAGCAGCCGCGGTCGGAGCGCCAGCGCCCGCACGATGCCGACCCGCTGCTGTTGACCGCCCGAGAGCTCGAAGGGGTACGCATCCTCCTTCGCCTCGATGCCCACGCGAGCCAGGAGCTGACGCGCCTCGGCCTCGGCATCCGCTCGGGGTCGCTTCTGCACGACCACCGGACCCTCCACCACGTTCTGCAGCACCGTCTTGTTCGGGAAGAGGTTGTAGTGCTGGAACACCATCCCGGATGCGTCGCGCAGCACCGCACGCTGTGCCTCGCGGGCACGGCGGGTGAGCGCCGCCCCGAAGTCGATCGGCTCCTCGCCGCTCAGCCCGATGACGCCCTGCTGCGGCGGGGTGAGCCCGTTCAGCGCGCGGAGGAGGGTGGTCTTGCCCGAGCCGGAGGGTCCGATCAGCACAGTGACGCACCCGCGATGGACCTCGAGGTCGACGCCGTGCAGCACCGTGAGCTCCCCGAAGGAGGTGCGGATGCCCTGGGCACTCAGCACTGTCTCCCGCGGAGCGGATGCGGACGCCGTCGGCTCAGGCATGCGCGACATACCGGTCCAGCCTGCTCTCCAGCCGCCCTTGCGCGAACGAGAGCGCGAGGCAGATCACCCAGTACACGGCCGCGGCCTCGATGTAGATCACCATGAACTGCAGGCTGAAGGCGGCGATCCGCTGCGCCTCCCGGAACAGCTCGTTGACCAGGATGAGCGAGGCGAGCGAGGTGTCCTTCACCAGCCCGATGAAGGTGTTCGACAGCGGCGGCACCGAGACCCGGGCGGCCTGCGGAAGGATGATCCGGCGCAGGGTCAGGGCTCGGGACATCCCGATGGTGTAGCCGGCCTCCCACTGACCAGCCGGCACCGAGAGGATCGCCGCGCGGATCGTCTCGGCCGCATACCCGCCGACGTTGAGCGAGAGCGCGAAGATCGCGCTCGGCCACGGCTCGAGCTTGATGCCGAGCGAGGGCAGCCCGAAGAACACGACGAACAGCTGCACGAGCAGGGGGGTTCCGCGGATGACGGAGATCAGGAAGCGGGCGGGGAGGTGCAGGGCCGGCAGCGGCGACATCCGGGCCAGGGCGATCAGCAGCGCCAGCACCATGCCCAGCGCGAAGGAGGCGAGGGTCAGCGGGATGGTGCCGAGGGCCGCGCCGCGCAGGAGCGGACCGAGCGAGTCCCAGGCGAGCTGCCAGACATCCATCCGTCGATTCTCGCGGTCCTACCGGCTGACGTCGGCGCCGAAGTACTTCTGACCCAGCCGGCTCAGGGTGCCGTCCGCAGCCAGGCGGGCGAGCGCCTTGTCGACGGCGGACACCAGCGAGCCGCTGCCCCTGCGGAAGGTGAAGGCGCTGCGCGACTTCTCCGGGCTCTTGGCAGCCACCTTCAGGCCCGCCGTGTCACCGGACTTCTTCGAGTCGAGCCAGGTGAGCTCGTCGTTGACGGTGGCGTCGATCCGGCCCTGCTTGAGCAGCTCGATCGCCTGCGCCCAGCCCTCGACCTGCTCGACCGTCGCGCCGGAGTCCTGGGCGATCTGGTAGAATTCGCTGGTCAGGCTCTCGCCGGCGGTCTTGCCCTTCAGGTCGGCGAAGGAACGGATCTCGCTGTTCTCCGGCACGACGAGCACGCCGGTGGAGACGGTGTAGGGCGTGCTGAAGTCGTACTTCTTCACGCGGTCCGGGGTGATCGAGATCTGGTTGGCGATCACGTCGAAGCGCTTCGCATCCAGCCCGGCGAAGATCGCGTCGAACTGGGTTTCCTGGAACTCGGCCTTCACTCCGAGCTGCCGCGCGACCGCTTTCGCCACGTCGACGTCGTACCCGGTCAGGGCCCCCGAGCCACCCTCCCGGTAGGTGAACGGCCGGTAGGTGCCCTCGGTCGCGAAGACGATCCTGCCGGCCTTCTTCACGTCCGCCAGGCTCAGCCCGCCCTGCGGGGCGGAGGATCCGGACGCCTGATCGGCAGGGCTGCCCGCGCATCCCGCGAGCGCGAGGGCGGCGGTCGCCGCCAGGGCGACAAGGGCGGTGCGGAGGCCGTGGGTGCGCATGGGATCCTTCGATCGAGCGGATGCGGGGGTTCAGGGAGTGCCACGACCTTAACCGCGGCGCGGCGCGGGCATTCCCCGGATGACGCGACGTGACGCCAGCTCCGGCCCGCTACCGGGCGCGGTGGTCCGGGATCGTCAGCTTGGCGCCATGCCGCTCGTAGGAGATGCCGGCGGCGGTGATGAGACGCACCACCCGCTGGCGATGCCCGCGCCAGGGCTCGAGCAGCTCGCGCATCCCGTCGTCGTCGACGCGCCGCCCGGTGAGCGCCCAGCCCACCGTCTTGGCGACGTGGAAGTCGCCGAAGCTGACCGCATCCGGGTCTCCGTGCGAGCGCTGCACCGTCTCGGCCGCGGTCCACACGCCCACGCCGGGCACCGTGCGCAGCTTGCGGCGCGCCCCGGCGGGCGGATCGGCCGCCGCGCGCTCGAGACCCTCGGCCACCTGCAGCACTCGCGCGAGGGTGTCGCGGCGCTGCGGGGTGACGCCCGCGCGGTGGTACTCCCACGACGGGATGCGGCGCCACGCCTCGGTGCTCGGCAGCACCGCCATGCCCGCGGGTGCCGGGCCCGGCGCGGTCTCGCCGTGCGCGCGCACCAGTCGGCTCCAGCTGCGTGAGGCCTCCATCCCGGTGACCTTCTGGAAGAAGACGGCCTGCAGCAGGGCGGCGAGCACGAGGCTCGTCCGGGCGAGCCGGAGGCCGGGGGCGCGGTGGTGCAGCTCCTTCACGAGCGGATGCCGCCCCGCGTCGAAGTCGGTGTCGTCGTCGTCGGCGCCGCACAGGCCAGGCACGCGGGCGATGGCCCGCTCGCGCCCGGGACCCCACGCCGCGGCGTGCACCTCGGCGCCGACCCGGCGGAGGTGCAGGGTCGCGGCGCCGGAGGAGGTGCGCAGGGTGAGCCAGCATCCGGATCCATCCCGGCGCGAGGTGGGGTCGGCGCCGAACTGGCCGAGCGCCCCGACGGTCTGGCGCAGGTCGAGCTCCCGCGTCGGCACGTACCGGGTGCGCAGCGGCTCATCGGCGCATCCGGAGCGGGTCGACATGGTGCGGTCAGGGTACCTCCGGGCGCCGACGTCCGCGCCCGCCGTCGACGGCGACGCGGCGCACCGATTCGCGCCGCGTCGATGCTGTCCCGCGGGCAGGAGGACCCGGCCCCCGGCGCACGGCATGATGGAGCGCATGGCCATCGGCATCCTCACCTCGGGCGGCGACTGCCCCGGGCTCAACGCGGTGATCCGGGCCGCGGTCCTCAAAGGGCAGATCACCGACGGCACCGAGTTCGTCGGATTCCGCGGCGGCTGGCGCGGCGTCGTGGAGGGCGACACGATGCCGCTCGGCCGCAAGGAGGTCATGGGCATCTCCAAGCAGGGCGGGACGATCCTCGGCACCTCCCGCACCAATCCCTTCGAGGAGGGCGGCGGTCCGGACCGGGTCGCCGAGGTGATGGCGGATGCCGGGGTCGACGCGCTCATCGCCATCGGGGGCGAGGGCACTCTGGCGGCGGCGAAGCGGCTGACGGACGCCGGCGTCCGCATCGTGGGCGTGCCGAAGACCGTCGACAACGATCTCTCGGCGACCGACTACACCTTCGGCTTCGACACGGCGGTGCAGATCGCGACCGAGGCGATGGACCGCCTGCGCACCACAGGCGAGTCGCACCAGCGCTGCATGGTCGCCGAGGTCATGGGCCGGCACGTCGGGTGGATCGCCCTGCACTCGGGGATGGCATCCGGGGCGCACGCGATCCTGATCCCGGAGCGCAAGACGAGCATGGACGAGATCAGCGCCTGGGTCATGTCGGCGCACAATCGCGGGCGCGCACCGCTCATCGTGGTGGCCGAGGGCTTCAAGCTCGACACGATGGACGACGCCCACTCCGAGCGCGGTCTGGATGCCTTCGGGCGCCCCCGGCTCGGTGGCATCGGCGACATGCTCGCCCCGGAGCTGGAGGCCCGCACGGGCATCGAGACCCGCGCGACGACGCTCGGGCACATCCAGCGCGGCGGTACGCCGTCGGCGTACGACCGGGTGCTCGCCACCCGGTACGGGCTCGCCGCGGTCGACGCGGTGCGCGACCAGCGCTGGGGGCGGATGGTGGCGCTGCGCGGCACCCAGATCGTGCACGTGCCGTTCGAGGATGCGCTCGGGCGGCTGAAGACGGTGCCGCAGTCGCGCTACGACGAGGCCGCCATCCTCTTCGGATAGAGGCGCGAGCGGGTTGAGGGGCCGCCCAGTCCAGCCTCGAAACCGTCACTGACGGGCCGAGAAACGGTCCCGAATTGGGTCTCCACGTGCTTCATCGCTGCGCGGTGCGCTGGTTCGCCAGAATGGCTATTCACGATCGGAGGCCACATGACGCGGGACCCTTCCTCTTCCCTTCACGTCACAGTGCGTTCCTATGTCTCATCGGACGAGGTCGGGTGGGTGCGATGTCGCGCCCTGTCGCTTCTATCCACTCAGTACTACGACGACGTGAAGCCGCGGCGGACACCGCTCAGAGAGCCGTCGATCGCGCTGGTGGCCACCGATGCTGCCAATGGTCTCGTTGGCCTTCTGGACGTTGAGATCGACAGAGACTCGGCCACGATCGACACGGTTGCCGTGCATCCCGACCATCAAAATTGCGGCGTAGCCACTGCTCTTCTTGATAGGTGTCTTCCGCTACTGAAAGCACACGGCGTCACCTCCCTCGATGCGTGGACCCGAGAGGATGCGGCCGCCAATCGCTGGTACCGGAGAAATGGATTCGTAGAGAACGTGCGTTACGTGCACGTACACCTCGGGGAAGACGACGACCGGACCGGATTCGAAAGCCCGGAAGGCCTTAGCGCGCCTGTTACAGCATTCCTGCACGGCCGTATAGAGGACGAGAGGTTACTACGGTCCCGATATCACCGAGTTTATGTTTGCCGTCAATACGTGCGAGCACTATTGCATCCCGGTGCCGCGTAGACCCGATTACGCGGCGGGGGTTCCTCCGGATGAGGGAGCCGATCGCACCCGGAACGTGCAGCGCACGCGCCGATCCCCGGAGAACCCCGCGGCGCCAACCGCGGCCTCTCGGCGCGTAGCGTGGAACTCATGGTGCGCGCTCTCGTCGTGACCCGGGACGAATCCGGATCCTCCGCCGGCATCCGCGACCTCACGGAGGCGGAGCTCGGCGACGAGGCCGTCCTCGTCGAGGTGCTGTGGTCGTCGCTGAACTACAAGGACGGACTCGCGCTCGCCGGGAACCCGGGCGTCGCCCGGGTGTCGCCGCTGGTGCCCGGCATCGACGTGGTCGGCCGGGTGCTCGAGTCGGCGGATGCGCGGTGCGCGCCCGGCGACGAGGTGGTGCTGACCGGTTCGGGACTCGGGGAGACGCGGCACGGCGGCTACGCCGAGCGGGCACGGGTGCCCGGCGAGCTCCTCGTGCGGGTGCCCGAGGAGCTCGGCGCGCGACGCGCCGCCGCGATCGGCACTGCGGGCTTCACCGCGGCGCAGGCGGTGCTCGCGCTGGAGCGGCACGCGGCATCCGCGTTCCAGGCTCCAGACGGACCGGTGCTCGTGACCGGCGCGAGCGGTGGGGTCGGCACCGTGGCCGTCGCGCTGCTCGCCGCGTCCGGGCGTGAGGTGGTCGCCTCCACCGGGCGCGCATCCGAGGCGGAGCGGCTGCGGCGCCTCGGCGCGTCCGAGGTGGTCGATCGCGCCGAACTGGCCGCGGCGGGGGCGCCCCTGCAGCGGATGCGGTGGGCCGCCGCGATCGACTCCGTCGGCGGCGCGACGCTCGCGAACGTGCTCGCCCAGACCCGCTCCGGCGGCACGGTCGCCGCGTGCGGGCTGGCGGCGAGCGCCGACCTCCCGACGAGCGTGCATCCGTTCATCCTCCGGGCGGTGGCGCTGCTCGGCATCAACTCCGTGGACGCGTCGCTCGCCGAGCGTGAGGCGGTCTGGGCGCGGCTCGCGCGGGACCTCGACCCGGAGCTGCTGGACGCATCGTCCACCGAGCTCCGGCTCGATGACGTGATCGCGGCCGGCCCGCGGATCCTCGCCGGCGAGATCGCGGGACGCACGCTCGTCCGCGTGGCGGGCTGAGCGCGTGGCCACGGTGCTGCTGGTCGCCGGGGCGGTGCTCGCCGGCATCGCGGCGCTCATCCACGTGCTGATCTTCGTGCTCGAGAGCATCACCTGGTCGGTGCCGCGCACCTGGCGCCGGTTCGGGGTGACCAGTCAGGCGGATGCCGAGGTCATCCGGCCGATGGCGTTCAACCAGGGCTTCTACAACCTCTTCCTCGCGATCGGCGCGCTGGTCGGCATCGTGCTGCTCGCCACGCCGGTGGCGCAGGCGGGTTTCGCGGTGACGGCGTTCGCGACGGCGTCGATGCTCGCCGCCGCGCTCGTGCTGGTGCTCTCCTCGCCGAGGCTCGGTCGGGCGGCAGCGACCCAGGGCGCCGCGCCCCTCGTCGCGCTGATCCTCCTGGTCGCCTCGGTGCTGGTCCCCGCGGGGTGAGGAGCCGCCGCACCGCGTTCTACGCAGCGGCAGCGGCGCGCGCGGCGGCGGGGAGGGCGTCGAGGATGCGGTCGAGGGCCGCGTCGTCGTGCGCGGCGCTGAGAAACCACGCCTCGAAGACGCTCGGCGGCAGCGACACCCCGGAGGCGAGCATCGACTGGAAGAACGGGCCGTAGCGGAAGGCATCCTGCGCCCGGGCGTCGTCGTAGTCGCGAACGGGCTCGGAGCGGAACGCGATCGAGAACAGCGACCCCGCGCGGGAGACGACGTGCGCCACCCCCTCGGCGGAGAGGGCGTCCGAGGCGGCGGTCGAGACGACATCCGCCGCGCGGTCGATCGCCGCGTAGACGGCCGGGGTCGCGTGCCGCAGGGTCGCGATGCCGGCGGCGACGGCCACCGGGTTCCCGGACAGGGTGCCGGCCTGGTACACCGGGCCGATCGGGGCGAGCAGGTCCATGATCGACGCGCGTCCGCCGAGCGCGGCGACCGGCATCCCCCCGCCGATGACCTTGCCGAAGGTGACGAGGTCGGGCGTCCAGCCCGCGCCGTCCGGCACCACCCGCGCGGCCTCCAGGCCCCACCACCCCGCCGGACCGACCCGGAATCCCGTGAGCACCTCGTCGACGATGAGCAGCGCGCCGTTCTCGTGCGCCAGCGCCGAGAGGGTGCGGTTGAAGCCGCGCTCGGGGGTGAGCACGCCCGCGTTCGCGCCCGCCGCCTCCGTGATCACCGCGGCGATGCGGCCGGGATGCGCGGCGAATGCGGCCCGCACCGCGTCGAGGTCGTTGTAGGGCAGCACCAGGGTCAGGGCGGCGATGGCGCCGGGCACGCCCGCCGACCCGGGCAGCGCCAGCGTCGCGACCCCCGAGCCGGCCTCCGCCAGCAGCCCGTCCGAGTGCCCGTGGTAGTGCCCGGCGAACTTGACGATCAGGTCGCGCCCGGTGGCCCCGCGGGCCAGGCGGATCGCGGTCATCGTCGCCTCGGTGCCGGTGGAGACGAGCCGCAGCTTCTGCAGCGAGCGGATGCCGTCGACGGTGGTGCGCTCGCGCACCAGCTCCGCGAGCTCGGTCTCGGACGGCGTCGTCGCGCCGAAGGAGAGCCCGCGGGCCGCGGCATCCTGCACCGCCAGCACGACCGCCGGGTGCGCGTGCCCGAGCAGCGCCGGCCCCCACGAGCAGACCAGGTCGACGTACTCCCGGCCCTCGACGTCGGTGACATAGGGGCCGCGGGCGCCGACGAGGAACCGCGGCGTGCCGCCCACCGAGCGGTACGCGCGCACCGGCGAGTCCACCCCGCCGGGCAGCACGCCCTCCGCGCGGGCGAACTCCGCCGCGTTGTCCCGCGTCACGTGGCTGCTCCCCTCACGCGGTGCGCGTTGTCGAGGGCGCCCCCTCCGAGGGGACGCAACACGCCCTTCCCACGCTGCGTCCCCGGCGTGTCAAGGGTCATTCGCGACCCCTCGGGGAGGGGCACCCGCACCCGCATCCGCGCCCCCACCCGCACGCACACGCGGGAGTTCACGCGGTGCGCCCCTCGCGGATGAGTGCCGCCGCCTCGAGCGCGAAGTAGCTCAGCACCGCCGAGGCGCCGGCGCGGCGGATGCCGGTCAGCGTCTCGAGGATCGCGCGCTCCCTGTCGATCCAGCCGTTCGCCGCGGCCGCCTGGATCATCGCGTACTCGCCGGACACCTGATACGCCCACACCGGCACGGGCGACGCGGCCGCGGCGTCGGCGAGCACATCGAGGTAGCTCATCGCGGGCTTCACCATGACCACGTCGGCGCCCTCCTCGACGTCGAGCAGCACCTCGCGGGCGCCCTGACGCCGATTCGCCGGGTCGATCTGGTACGAGCGGCGGTCGCCGACGAGCGAGGATGCGACGGCCTCCCGGAAGGGTCCGTAGAACGCCGAGGCGTACTTCGCCGCGTACGCCAGGATGCCGGTGCGGGGGTGACCGGCGGCGTCGAGCGCGGAGCGCACGACGCCGGTCTGGCCGTCCATCATCCCGGAGAGGCCCAGCAGCGCCGAGCCGGCCTCGGCCTGGGCGAGCGCCATCGCGGCGTAGCGGGCGAGGGAGGCGTCGTTGTCGACGCGCCCCGCCGCATCCAGCACACCGCAGTGCCCGTGGTCGGTGAACTCGTCGAGGCAGAGGTCGGTCTGCACCACGAGCGCATCCCCGGCCTCGGCCACCGCGACCCGGGTGGCCACGTTGAGGATGCCGTCGGGATCCGTCGCCCCCGAGCCCACCGCATCCTTCGACGAGGGCACGCCGAACAGCATCACCCCGCCGATTCCCGCCTCCGCGGCGCGGCGCAGCTCGCCCCGGAGCGAGTCGAGCGAGTGCTGCACGACCCCCGGCATCGACCCGATCGGCACCGGCTCCGACACCCCCTCCCGCACGAACAGCGGCAGCACCAGCTCGGCCGGATGCAGCCGCGTCTCGGCCACGAGACGGCGCATCGCCGGCGTCTCGCGCAGTCGGCGGGGGCGGATGCGGGGGAGCGGCCCGGCGTCGCTCACGCGCCGTCCTCCACGCACTCCACGAGCGCGGCCACCATGCCCGCGGCGCTGCGCTCATCCGCGATCCCGGTGACCGCGAGCCCCGCCGCCCGGGTGTCGAACGCCGTCCGCGGGCCGATGCAGATCACCACGGCCTCCTCGCGGAGCGGCGCGAACTGCGCCGCGATCTGCCGCGCCACCGAGCCGGAGGTGACGAGCATCGCGCCGATCCGGCCGTCCGCGACCTCGGCTCGCACATCCGGATCGACGGGAACGCCGACGGTGCGGTAGGCGGTGACCCACTCGACACGGAAGCCCACCCGCGAGAGGCCGGCGACGAGGGTCGGCTCGGCGAGATCGGACTGCGGGATGAGCACCCGCCCGCGGATATCGCTGTGCGGCCACTCGGTCACGAGCCCCCGCGCGGAGTTGTCGCGCTGCGGCACGAAGTCGGTGCGGTACCCGGCCAGCGTGAGGGCGGCGGCGGTCGTCTCCCCGACGGCGGCGATCCGCGTCGACTCCGGCACGACCACCTGCTGGCTGACCAGCACGTCGACGGTGGTCGCGCTGGTCACGACGAGCCACTCGAACTGTCCGTCTTGCAGGGAGCGCAGCGCCCGACCGAGCCCCACGGGGTCGTCGCTCGGGGCGAAGTTGATGAGCGGGGCGATCACCGGACCGGCGCCCTCGGCGCGCAGCAGCGCCGCCACCTGGTCGCCCCAGCGCCCGCCGCGCGGCACGAGGACGCGCCAGCCGGTGAGGGGGCGGTGCGCGGTCATGCCAGCTCCATGGCGCCCTGCGCCACGAGCTCCTCGGCCACCCGCACCGCGACCTCGTGCGCCGGGTCGGCGGCGTCCTCGGGGTAGAGCGCGTGCGACGCGGTGACCCAGGTCGAGCCGTCCGGCGCGTAGACGCGCGCGGAGAGGAAGAGCAAGCCGTCTTCCAGCAGCGCGTGCGCGCCGATCGGCGCGGTGCAGCCGGCCCCGAGGGCGGCGAGCACGCCGCGCTCGGCATCCGTCGCGAGGCGCGAGGGCCGATGCTCGAGCTTCGCGGCGAGCCGCCGCTGGCCCTCCCGGGTCTCGATCGCGAGGGCGCCCTGACCCGGCGCGGTTGGCCAGTCGGTGAGGCCGAGCAGTGCCGCGATGGGCTCGAGATGGTTCGTGCGCTCGAGCCCGGCGGCCGCGAGCACCAGCGCGTCGAGGGCGCGGTGCGGATCGTCGGTCTCGAGCCGTCCGAGCCGGGTGTCGACGTTCCCGCGGATGTCGACCACCTCGAGGTCCGGGCGGTGGGCGCGCAACTGCGCCTGCCGCCGCGGCGACCCGGTGCCGACCCGGCTTCCCGCGGGCAGCGCGTCGAGAGAGGACGTGCGGGACAACAGCTGTTGTCGCCCCCGACGCCCGGGATCCCCGCTGTTCTGGCCGACAACAGCTGTTGTCCCGGACCGCTCCGCCGCAGCGCGCGTCCCGGACCCCTCCGCCGGAGCTGCAGCGCCCAGCGCCGCTCGCACGCAGAGCGCGTCGCGGGCATCCGCGCGCTGCGGCACCGTGAGCTCGATGCCCTCGGCGGGGAGCGCCGGGAGATCCTTCAGCGAGTGCACGAGCACGTCCACCTCGCCCGCGAGGAGGGCCTGGCGGAGCGCCCCCGCGAACACGCCCTGCCCGCCGATCTCCGTCAGCGACGCGGAGCTGCGGTCGCCCTCGGAGGCGATGGGGACGAGCTCCGCATCCGGGAGCCGCTGGGCCACCCAGCCCGCCTGGGCGAGGGCGAGCCGCGAGCCGCGGGTCCCGATGCGCAGGGTCACGGGCGAAGGCCCGCCGCCGCCGGCTTGAACCCGGCCCGCACGTTCTCGCAGCAGCCGGGGCGGCACACGTCGTACCAGGGCCCGAGGTCCGTGACCGCCGGACGCTCGGCCGTCGGCACGCCCTGCACCCGCTCGAGCACGAGGTCGACGAGACCGGACACGTAGGCGGGGTCGACGCCGGGCGTGGGGGTGCGCAGCGCGAGCACCCCGAGCTCCTGGGCGGTCTCCATCGCCTCGGTGTCGAGGTCCCAGAGCACCTCCATGTGGTCGCTCACGAAGCCGAGCGGCACGATCGCGAACGCCTTCGCCCCGGATGCGGCGTGCGCGCGCATCGCGTCGTTGATGTCCGGCTCGAGCCACGGCTGGCTCGGCGGCCCCGAACGCGACTGGTAGACCAGCTGGGTGACCACCCGGCCCTGCTCGCCGAGCTCGGACATCACCCAGTCCGCGACCGCCTGGTGCTGGGCGGCGTAGGCCCCCCCGGGTCCGAGGTCGCGGTCGCGCGGACCGGAACGCTCGGCATCCTGCACCGGGATGGAGTGCGTCGTGAACAGCACCCGGATCGCCGCATCCGCGAGTCCGCGAGCGCGGAGGTCAGCCAGCGCGTCGCGCACCCCCGTGAGGAAGGTCTGCGCGAAGCCGGGGTGGTCGAAGAACTGGCGCACCTTGTCGATGCGGATGCGGTCGCCCAAGCCCGTCTCGGTGAGAGCGCGCGCGTAGTCCTCGCGGTACTGGCGGCAGCTGGAGTACGAGCTGTACGCGCTCGTGGCCAACCCGATCAGCGTGGTGTAGCCGCGCGCATCCGCCTCCCGCAGCGCGTCGGAGAGGTACGGCTCCCAGTTCCGATTGCCCCAGAGCACCGGCAGGTCGATGCCGCGATCCGCGAGCTCCGCCTCGAGCGCGGCCTTGAGCGCGCGGTTCTGCGCGTTGATCGGGCTCACGCCGCCGAAGTGCCGGTAGTGGTGGGCGACCTCCTCGAGCCGCTCGTCCGGGATGCCGCGGCCCCGGGTGACATTGCGCAGGAACGGGATGACGTCGTCCTGCCCCTCCGGTCCGCCGAAGCCGGCGAGCAGGATCGCGTCGTAGGCCACAGGCTGCTCGACGTGCTCCGCACCGGATGCCGCGGCCTCCGTCGCGTAGAGGACCCGCTCGTCCTGCGCAGGCAGCCCGGTCGCCGGAAGCGCGGTGGAGGTCACTGCAGCACGTCCAGCAGCTCGGTCCACTCGATCCGCCGGCCGGTGTAGAACGGGATCTCCTCGCGCACGTGCCGCCGGGCATCCGTGTACCGGAGGCGCCGCATCATGTCGACCAGGTCGATGAGCTCGTCGGACTCCAGGGCGAGGATCCACTCGTAGTCGCCCAGCCCGAACGCCGCCGTGGTGTTCGGCTGCACCTGCGGGAACTCGGATCCCTTCCGGCCGTGGTCCGCGAGCATCGCGCGCCGCTCGTCGTCGGGCAGGAGGTACCACTCGTAGCTGCGCACGAAGGGGTAGACGGTGAGCCAGCGCTTGGGCGGCAGCCCCTTCATGAACGAGGGGGAGTGGTCGCGGCTGAACTCCGCCTCGCGGTGCACCCCCATCGCCGACCAGCTGAGCTCGAGCGAGGCGAAGGGCTCCACCCGGCGCAGCTCGCGGAGGGCATCCTGCAGCGACTCCGCCGATCCGCCGGTGAGCCACAGCATCACGTCGGCGTCGGCGCGCATCGCGGTGACGTCGTAGATGCCGCGGATGTCTACGCCGCTCTCCGCGACCTCGCCGAGCTTGCGCTCGAGACCGGACAGCGAGGCGCCGTGCACCTCGGTGCGGCGGAGGACGGTGTGGAGGGTCCAGCCGAGCCGGTCGGCGGGGGACTCGGAGGTCATGCCCCCATTGTCGCCGCGGACGCCGAGAGGGTGCTAATCGGCCCCCAGCCGGCTCGCGGGTTCGGTGCGCCGGGGGGATTCGCGGCGCACCGGCGCCCGGAGATCAGCTGCGTCGAGAGGCGACACCCCAGATGACGAGGCCCACGACCGCCAGGGCTGCGGCCGCCGCACCGACCAGGAAGGGCACCGGATTGTTCTCGTAGGAGTCGGAGGCCTGCTTGCTCCATGTGCCGACCTTCTTGGGGATGTTCACCCTGTCCTCGATCTGGTCGAGGGTGTCGGCGAGTCGCTGCCGGGCGTCGGCCGCGGCATCCTTCGCGCTATCGGTCATCGGTACTGCCCTCGCTTCCGCAGTCCCTTGATGGACTGCACATCCTTCTTCAGAGAGTCGATCGCTTCGGTGGGCACCGGCGGCAATCCGCGTCGCAGCGTCCGCCACCCGATCAGCGCCAGCACGACCGCGACGATCAGCAGGAACGCCGAGACGATGAGCGCGGCGAGCCACGGCGGCATCACCTCGGCGAGGCCGAGGATGGCCGCGGTCAGCAGCGTGCCCACCATGAACAGCAGCACGGCGAGCGCGCCGACCAGGAGGCCGGCACCGATACCGAGCGACTTGAGCTTGCCGATCAGCTCGGTCTTGATCAGGTCGATCTCGGCACGCACGAGAGCGGTGACCAGCTGGGGCACCTCGGCGACGAGTTCCACGAGCGGGCGCTTCCGGGCGCGCGGAGCGGATGCGCGAGAGGCCGGGTCGCGCGGCGTCGCGGCGGACGGGTCGGGTGCCGGGACGTGGGACATGGGGTCTCCGCTTTCCGTGGGAGGGGCCCTCCGAGCCGTAGGCGGGAGGGTCGTCGGGTCAGGAGCTGGTGTCGGACGCGGCGGCGCGGGAACCGCTCGAGCGGGACTTCCTCCCGGTGGCGGCGCTGACGACGCGGCGGGTTCCCTCGGCGGCCAGATCGGCGACGTCCGGGGCGTGATCCTTGACGAAGACCTCCGCCTTGTCGACGGTGCGCTTCACCGTGGGGTTCGCCCAGAGTCGGTTCGCCGCGGTGGCGATCTGGGTGTAACGCTCGCGCCCGGCCTTCGCGCCGAGCACGTACCCGGCCGCGAGGCCGACTACGAAGATGATCTTGCCGCCCATGCGACTCCTCTTCCCTGTCCGTCGGTTGTCGAGGTCTCCACGCTAGGACGGGGGCTCAGCGGGGTCGCCCGTTGCCAGGATCCGTCCAGCAGTTGCCCGGGCGGATGCGACGACGGCCGCCAGCCCAGTGCTCGGACCAGCCTCTCCCACCTGATGCATTCCGTCAACGGCATGAGTCACGCCGACCGGTCGGCTCCATTCCGTCACGGCGCCGTCGATCACGGCCCCGATGCGGGTGCCGAGCAGCGTCTCGGCATCGGCCGTGGCCTGCGCGACCGGGTGGTCGGGACGACGGTCGTAGCTCAGTCGCAGCACGTGCCGCCCGCCGCTGCGCTCGGCGGGCCACGCCCACTTCGCGGTGGCGTGGGTCAACGCCCGAGCCTGCGTGCCGCGTGCGCCCTCGGC
>JACRGJ010000099.1 GCA_016212425.1 Micrococcales bacterium
GCGCGGTGGATGCGGTGGGCGAGAGCTCCGTCGCCGCGGTGACCTTCGTCGACGATCTCGGCGACGCCGAGGTCGACGCCTACATCTCCACCGGCGAGCCGCTGGCGGTCGCCGGTGCCTTCACCATCGATGGGCGCGGTGCCGCCTTCGTGTCGAGGATCGAGGGCGATCCGACCACCGTGGTCGGCGTCAGCATCCCTCTTCTGCGCCGGCTCACCGGGCGCCTGGGCGTGCCGTGGGTCTCCCTCTGGAACCGGTGAGCTTGTAGGACCTCCACCAGCGGCCCCCCGTCGATGTGTCCGGGGTGGACGAAATTGCGGGGCGGCGCGCCGCCCTAGGCTGAGAGACCGTGACGCGCATCTCCTGCATCCTGATCGCCAATCGCGGGGAGATCGCCGTGCGGGTGATCCGGGCGGCACGCGACGCGGGCATCCGCTCCGTCGCCGTCTACGCCGACCAGGACCGTGACGCGCGGCACGTGAAGCTGGCCGACGAGGCCTACGCGCTCGATGGCACGACCAGCGCCGAGACCTACCTGCGCATCGACAAGCTGGTGGCGATCGCCCGTCGGGCGGGGGCGGATGCGGTGCATCCGGGGTACGGGTTCCTCGCCGAGAACGCGGATTTCGCCCGTGCGATCATCGACGCCGGACTGATCTGGATCGGACCCTCCCCCGACGCGATCGAGCGGCTGGGCGACAAGGTGTCGGCGCGCCACGTGGCCGAGAAGGTCGGCGCGCCGCTCGCCCCGGGCACCCTGAACCCGGTGGCGGGGGCGGACGAGGTGCTCGCCTTCGCCGACGAGGTGGGCCTGCCGGTCGCCATCAAGGCCGCGTTCGGCGGCGGCGGCCGCGGGCTCAAGGTGGCCCGCACGCGCGAGGAGATCCCCGAGCTGTACGCGTCGGCGGTGCGCGAGGCGGTCGCCGCGTTCGGGCGCGGCGAGTGCTTCGTCGAGAAGTATCTCGACCGGCCCCGCCACGTCGAGACGCAGTGCCTGGCGGATGCCGCCGGCAACGTCGTCGTGGTCTCCACCCGCGACTGCTCGCTGCAGCGCCGGCACCAGAAGCTCGTGGAGGAGGCGCCCGCGCCGTACCTCACCGACGAGCAGCGCGGCATCCTCTACTCGGCATCCAAGGCGATCCTGCGCGAGGTGGGCTACCGGGGCGCGGGCACCTGCGAGTTCCTCATCGGAGCCGACGGCACCGTCTCGTTCCTTGAGGTGAACACGCGGCTGCAGGTCGAGCATCCGGTGTCGGAGGAGGTTACCGGCATCGACCTGGTGCGCGAGCAGTTCCGCATCGCCGAGGGCGGCACCCTCGACTACGACGACCCCGAACCGGTGGGGCACTCCTTCGAGTTCCGCATCAACGGGGAGGACCCCGGACGCGGCTTCCTGCCGACCCCCGGACCGGTGCAGGTGCTGCGCTTCCCGGGCGGCCCCGGCGTCCGCGTCGACTCGGGCGTGACGACCGGCGACCAGATCTCCGGCGCGTTCGACTCGCTGCTGGCGAAGCTCATCATCACCGGGACGGATCGCGAGGACGCCCTCGAGCGCTCGCGGCGGGCGCTCGACGAGTTCGAGGTCGCGGGGCTGCCGACCGTGCTGCCCTTCCACCGCAAGATCGTCCGCGACCCGGCGTTCACCGCACCCCACGGCGTCTTCGGAGTCTCCACGCGCTGGATCGAGACCGAGTTCGACAACGACATCGAGCCCTGGGGCGGCGTGCTCGCGGATGCCCCGGCCGCCGAGAAGCGGCATTCGGTGGTCGTCGAGGTGGACGGCAAGCGCATCGCGGTGTCGCTCCCGTCGAGCCTCCTGCCCCGGGGGGGAGGCTCCGTCTCGGCCGCACCCGCTCCCCGTCGGCGCGCGGCGGGCGGTTCCGGCAGCGTCGGCGCCTCCGGCGACGCGGTGACGGCGCCGATGCAGGCGACGGTGGTCAAGATCGCCGTCGCGGAGGGCGACAGCGTGGTCAAGGGCGACCTGGTGCTCGTGCTGGAGGCGATGAAGATGGAGCAGCCGATCGCCGCGCACAAGGATGGCACCGTCGGCCCGATCACGGCCGCCCTCGGCGACACCGTCTCGTCCGGTGCCCCCCTCCTCACCATCGTCTAGCCCCTCCGGCCCCTGGTTCCCCGGCTCCCGCCGCCATAGCCATCACCGACAACAGCTGTTGTCGGCGGCTACGCAGCGGATCCCCGCTGTTGGGGGAGAACACGGCTGCTGGCGCGGGGCGCGACCAGCGGCAGGCCCGAACCGAGCAGGATGCGCCGCATCAGCTCCGGGTTGGTCGCCTCATCCCAGCCCCACCGGAGCACGCGGGGCCCGAGTGCGCGGAGTCGGTCCTCCCGGCGCTTCTCGTCGATCACCGCCTCTGCCGCCGACCGCCCCGCGAGGAACTCGGAGCGCTGGTACTTCACCCGGCCGTCGAACTCGCCGATCAAGCCGAACTCCGGCCACCAGAAGTCCACGATGCCGATCAGGCCGAACGTGTCGGAGAACGGGACTTGGAGTTGCGGCATCGGCGCCCCGATCGTCCAGAAGCAGAGCCGGCTGACGGTCTCGCCCGGGGAACCGGCGCGCCCGTCGGCGAACTCGATGATCTGCCGTGCCCGACGTAGTCCGCTGGAGCCGGCAAGCCGCTCGAGTTCGCGCAGAAGGTCCTGGCGTCCCGGCGAGGAGTCACGAGCGAGTAGGTGGTCGGCCATCACCAGGCCGACCCGTGGGCGCGCCGTGCGCGCGACGTCGACCACGGTCCGCGCGAGGGTGGTGACCGGGAAGCCCTCGACGATGACGATCTCGTCCGGCATGGGTGCCAGGTGCCGGAGCAGACCGGTGACGGCGCGGACGCTTCCGTCCGGAGCCGCGATGACCTCCGCCCTCCGTGGCCACGGGTCGGGACTGGGAAGCCCGAGCAGGACCGCGGCGGAGCGGTGGGAGAAGGGTCCCGCGCCGGGGAAGAGGTACGCGGCGGCGCGGATGACGGAGCGGAAGCGCGCATCCGGATCCATCCGCTCCCACTGCTCGGTGCGCACGTAGGCGCCGTGGCCGATGCGGACGACCTCGCCTCGCGAACTCAGGGTGGACATGGTCTTGCGGTCGCCGGCGCGGAGGAAATCGCGGGTGAGCAGGATGTGAGGTGTGAGAGCGGCGGTCATGCCTCGAGGGTCGCCGTCTCCCGCGTCGCGCAGGGGACGCGGAGCGAGATCTGTGGAGAACGCGACCCTGTGGACAACCCGCGCACAGCGCCGATCTCCGCCTACGTGGGGGATCTCCGCCGCCACCGCCGACAACAGCTGTTGTCGGCGAAATGGCGGAGGGTGACGGGTGCGGAAGGGTCCCGAGGGGGTGGGCTACTGCACGATGTGCATCGCGCGGGCGGCGTCCGTGATCGAGCCGGAGAGGGAGGGGTAGACGCTGAAGGCGCGGGCGAGCTGGTCGACCGTGAGCCGGTGCTCCACCGCGAGGGCGATGGGGAGGATGAGCTCGGAGGCCTTCGGGGCGACCACGACGCCGCCAATGACGGTGCCGGATCCGGTGCGGGCGAAGAGCTTCACGAAGCCATCGCGGATTCCCATCATCTTCGCCCGCGGGTTCGAGGCCAGCGGCAGCTTGTAGATGTCGCCCTGCGCGACGCCGTCCTCGATCTGCTTTTGCGACCAGCCGACGGTGGCGATCTCGGGCTGGGTGAAGATGTTCGAGGCGACGTTGCGCAGCTCGATCGGCGACACGGCGTCCCCGAGCGCGTGGAACACCGCGGTGCGGCCCTGCATCGAGGCGATGGAGGCCAGCGGCACCAGGTCCGAGCAGTCGCCCGCGGCGTAGACGGCGGGCACCGACGTGCGTGCCACGCGGTTGACCCTGATGTGGCCCGATTCCGTGAGCTGCACCCCCGCCTCCTCGAGGCCGATGCCCGCGGTGTTGGGGACCGAGCCGACCGCCATGAGGCAGTGCGACCCGGTGATCTCGCGCCCGTCGGAGAGCGTGGCGACGACGCCGTCGCCCCGGCGCTCGACGCGCTCGGCCCGGCTCGTGGAGAGCACCTCCATGCCGTTCCGGCGGAACACATCCTCGATGACGCGGGCGGCATCCGCATCCTCCCCCGGCAGCACCTGCTCGCGGCTCGAGATGAGCGTCACCTCGGCGCCGAGCGCCCGGTAGGCGGAGGCGAACTCCGCGCCCGTCACGCCCGAGCCGACGACGATCATGTGCTCGGGCACCTCGTCGATGCCGTAGAGCTGCTTCCAGGTGAGGATGCGCTCGCCGTCCGGTCGCGCATTCGGCAGCACGCGCGGGGACGACCCCACCGAGACGACCAGCGTGTCGGCGTCGACCTGGTCGAAGTCGGTGCGCTTGGCGCCCTTGCCGGTGGAGACCAGCAGGCGGTTGGGCCCCTCGAGCCGCCCCTCGCCCTGGATGATGCGGACGCCCGCCTTGATGAGCTGCGACTTCATGTCTTCGGACTGCTGCCGGGCGAGCATCAGCAGGCGCCGGTTGACGGCATCGAGATTCACCGCGACCTCGGGCCGGATCGCCCGTCCCTCGTCCGTGCGCGTGAAGAAGCGGACGCCGAGGTCGGCGGCGTCGCCGATCGAGCTCGTGGAGTCCGCGGTGGCGATCAGGGTCTTGGAGGGCACGACATCGGTGAGTACCGCGGAGCCCCCGACCCCCGCGCGCTCGACGAGCGTGACGTCGGCACCGAGCTGCGCCCCGGCGAGCGCCGCCTCGTAGCCGCCGGGTCCCCCGCCGAGGACGGCGATCCGCTGCTTGCGCTCGAACTCGTAGGGCACGGGGACCATCATCCCGCACCCCCGTCCCGCCCGCTCGCGCCCGCGCTCCGCGGGTCACCCACGCGCGCCCACCTCGTAGGCTCGGGCGCATGGCGACGACCCCCGAGAACCCCCTGGACGATCCCGCAGTCGACCCGTTCGAGGTCGCCGCCCGCGCCGCCGAGCAGCTCGTCGCGGCATCCGGAGTCGCCGCGCACGACGTCGCCCTCACTCTCGGCAGCGGCGGGGGTCGCGCGGCCGAGAGCCTGGGCGAGACGGTCGCCGAGGTGCCGGCCGCCGAGATCGCCGGGTTCTCCGCATCCGGGGTCGCGGGGCACAGCGGAACGCTGCGCAGCATCCGGATGCCGGACGGTCGCCACGCGCTCGTGATCGGCGCACGCACGCACTTCTACGAGGGGCACGGCGTGCGCCGCGTCGTGCACTCCGTCCGCACCGCCGCCGCGGCCGGCGCCCGCACGATGGTGCTGACGAACGGGGCCGGCGGGATCAAGGACCACTGGACGCCCGGCACGCCGGTGCTGATCAGCGACCACATCAACCTCACCGCCGCATCACCGCTCGAGGGGGCGACCTTCATCGACCTCACGGACCTGTACTCCGCGCGGCTGCGCACGATCGCGACGACGGTGGATCCGAGCCTGGACGAGGGCGTCTACGTGCAATTCCGCGGACCGCACTACGAGACACCCGCCGAGGTGCAGATGGCCAAGGCGATGGGCGGGCACATCGTCGGCATGTCGACCGCGCTCGAGGCGATCGCCGCCCGGCAGGCCGGCCTGGAGGTGCTCGGCTTCTCGCTGATCACGAACCTCGCCGCCGGCATCAGCCCCACCCCGCTCAGCCACGCCGAGGTCCTGGCCGCGGGCAAGGAGGCCGAGGCGGTGCTCGGCGCCCTCCTCGGGCGGGTGGTGAGCGCCCTGTGACGGGCGGCCGGGTGAGCGACAGCGCCGCGAGCGCTGGCGCCGCGAGCGCTGGCGCCGTGCGGGACGTGCGCGCGGCGGCGCGGGCGTGGGCGGCCCAGGATCCGGATGCCGTCACGCGCGGCGAGCTCGAGACCCTCCTCGCGGCCGCCGAGGCGGGGGACGCCGCCGCCGGCGCCGACCTGGCCGGGCGGTTCGCCGGTCGGCTCGAGTTCGGCACCGCGGGGCTGCGCGGCGAGCTCGGCGCGGGCCCGATGCGGATGAACCGGGTGCTGGTGGCGCAGGCCGCCGCCGGGCTCGCGGCGTTCCTCCTCGCCCGCGAGGAGCATCCCTCGATCGGGATCGGCTTCGACGGGCGGCACAACTCGCAGCGCTTCGCCACCGACACCGCGGAACTCTTGGCGGGGGCCGGGGTGCGGGCGGTGCTGCTGCCGCGACTGCTGCCGACGCCGGTGCTCGCCTTCGCGGTGCGGCACCTCGGCGCGAGCGCCGGGGTGATGGTCACCGCGAGTCACAATCCGGCGCGGGACAACGGCTACAAGGTGTACCTCGGCGGGGCGGATGCCGGGTCGCAGATCGTGCCGCCGGCGGATGCCGCGATCCAGCGGCACATCCTCCGCGTCGCGGCGGGCTCGATCACCGAGCTTCCGCGCTCCGCGGGCTGGGAGCTCGCTCCGGAGTCGGTGATCGACGAGTACGTGCGGGCCACCGCCGCGGTCGCCGGGGCCGGGGTCCCGCGCGACGCGGTGCGCTTCGCGTACACGGCCATGCACGGGGTGGGGTGGGAGACCGCGAGCCGGGTGCTGACCGCCGCGGGCTTCGCCGCCCCGGTTGTCGTGACGGAGCAGCGCGACCCCGATCCGGACTTCCCGACCGTGCCGTTCCCGAACCCGGAGGAGCCGGGGGCGATGGACCTCGCCTTCGCGACGGCCGCCCGCGCCGGGGTGGACCTGGTCGTGGCCAACGATCCGGATGCCGACCGGCTGGCGATCGGGGTTCCCGCCCCCGATGAGGCGGAGGGGTGGCGACGACTCACCGGCAACGAGGTGGGCGCGCTGCTCGGCTGGCGCGCGGCGCGCCGCGCGGGCGCCGCGCCGTCGCGCACGCTGGCGTGCTCCATCGTGTCCTCGCCCGCGCTCGGCGCGATCGCCCGGCGCTATGGGATGACGCACGTCGAGACGCTCACCGGGTTCAAGTGGATCTCCCGCACGCCGGATCTGGCCTTCGGGTACGAGGAGGCGCTCGGCTACCTGGTGGATCCCGAGGTCGTGCGCGACAAGGACGGCATCTCGGCGGCGGTCGCCTTCCTCGACCTCGTCGCGCAGCTGCACGCCGAGGGCTCGTCCGTCGCGGACGCCCTGGAGCAGCTGGCGGAGGAGGTGGGCGGCTGGGCCTCGGCGCAGATCTCGGTGCGCGTGTCGGAGCTCTCGGACATCCCGCGGATGATGGAGCGCCTCCGACGGGACCCGCCGAGCGAGATCGCCGGCGTCGCGGTGCGGCGCGTGGACGACTTCCTCGAGGGGGTGGGTGACTTCCCGCGCAGCGACGTGCTCCGCCTCGTGCTCCACGGGGACGCCCGGGTGATCGTCCGCCCGAGCGGCACCGAGCCGAAGCTCAAGGTCTACCTCGACGCGGGATCCAGCTCCGGGTCCGGCGCCGAGCGCCTCGCCGCGGCCGCGGCCGCCGTCGCGGCACTGGATGCGGGGATGCGCGATGTCCTTGGGTAGGCGCGGCGCCGCCGGTCAGCCGAGGGCGCTCTCCAGCTTGCGGGTCAGCTCGTCCGTGTCGAAGAAGTTCTCGACGACCACGACGTCGGCGGTGGTCGCGCCGATCACCGCGACGAACTCCGGGCTGGTGAGGATCACCTGGGCGTCGTCCGCCTCCGCGCCGAGCGACGCGATGTCCGTGGCGACCACCGTCGCCTCCAGCCCGAGGCGGTCGAGGGCGCGCTCCGCGTTCACCTTGAGGATCGCGCTCGTGCCGATCCCCGCGCCGCAGATCGCGACGATCTTCACGCGACGGCCCCCAGGACGCCGCGCACCGCATCCGCATCCGCCGCGGCCGCGAGCCTCGCCGTCGTGTCGGCCACGTCGAAGGCGTTGGCGAGGTCGGCGATCAGCCCGAGGTGCCTCTCGGGGCTGTGCACCGCCAGCCCCAGCACCACCCGCACGGGGTCGTTGTGCGGATGCCCGAAGACCACCGGCCGCTCGAGCGTCACCACCGACAGCCCGTCGGCGAGCACCGACGGACCCGGCCGGGCATGCGCGAGCGCGAGTCCCGGCGACACGACGACGTACGGTCCGTGCTCCTCGATCATCCGCACCATCTCGTCCGCGTACGCCGCGGTGGTCGCCCCGGCGTCCTCGAGCGCGCCCCCCGCGAGCCGCACCGCCTCCCGCCAGTCCGCGGCGGGGCACTGCAGCCGCACCGCGGCGTCCGGGATCGGCGGGAGCGGCATCAGGCCACCCCGAACCCGGCGGCGATCTCCTCGGCGAGCCGGTCGCGGTCCTCGCTCGGGAGGAACGCGC
>JACRGJ010000002.1 GCA_016212425.1 Micrococcales bacterium
CGGCCGCCGAGGAGCCCGCGGCTGCTGCGGAGCCCGCCGCTGCTGCGGAGCCCGCCGCTGCTGCGGAGCCCGCCGCGGCTGAACCTTCCGTGACCGCAGAGCCGGCCGCGGCCGACCAGCCGTCCCAGCCCACCCGGCACTAGACGAGGTCGCCGTACGAGCCCGCGGCATCCTTGCCGTACCACGCCTTGGCGTCGGGCTTGAGCCAGGCGACCAGAATGGGGATGCAGGCGGGCAGACAGCACGCGCTCGTCATACCGAGACCGATCAGCACCGCACCGAACGTCCAGGCCCACGGTCGGCGCGGCGCGAAGATCGCGACCACGAACGCGGCCGCGAGCGGGACGCCCACCGCGAGGCAGAGGCCCGCGATCGTCCCGAGATCCTCCGACACCGGATCGTCGTTCAGCCCGGACAATCGAACGAGGCCGGACAGCACGGCGAAGCCGCAGCCCGCCACTGCGACGTAGAGCAACGCCATCACGATGCAGTACAGGCGGTACCACGGCATGACGGAGGGCGGCCCCGGCTCGGGCACCGGGTACGCGCGCAAGGCTCGTGGCGGCGACGGCATGGGTGCGCGTGGATTGTACCCGAGCTGCCGTGCCGAGGACCGTGGCCGCGCACGATGGGTACAATCCAGCCGTGCGCACGATCAGACGATGTTGTGCACGCAGTGCGCGGTGCGGTTCTCTCCCGCGGCGCGATGTCCGCGCTGTCGCAAGAAGCACTCCCTCGTGGACCTCGCCGACGCTGCGGCCCGCGCCGCCGGCGTCGATGTCGGTGAGGCGGCGTTCGGGCCCGAGGGCGCGCGTTTCCTCGCCGAGCGCGGGTTCTCTCCCGCCAGGGGTGGCGGGCTGGGAGGAGGCCGTCGTCCAAGACGGCGACCGCGCGGAGATCGAGGGGACCATGGAGGAGCGACCGGTCGCCGATGGCTACCGCGGCGACCGCAGGCTGCGCGTACTGCGCGAGCTCTCGGGCTCGCCGCTCGTGATCAGGCGCGCTGCCGCCGTCTGATCGAGGAAGTCCGCGGCGTACCCACTGAGCGTCGCGTCGTCGCGCCGCTGCGCGTCGCTGCCGCCCTGGGTCATGCGCGCAGGCGGCGGAGCGCGGCCTTTGCGGCGTGCAGGCCGCACATGCCGTGCACGCCGCCGCCGGGAGGCGTCGACGCCGAGCAGAGGTACAGCCGCGGGTTCGGCGTCGCGTGCGGGCGCAGGCGCAGCACCGGGCGCGCGAAGAGCTGGGCGAGATCGGCGACGCCGCCCGTGATCGCGCCGCCGACGTCGTTCGGGTTCGCGGCCTCGAAGTCCGCCGGCGACGTCGCGCGGCGCGCGAGGATCGTGTCGCGGAAGCCCGGCGCGAACCGCTCGATCTGGGCCTCGATGCGCTCGGTCATGTCGACGGCGCAGCCGGCTGGACGTGGCAGTACCCGTATCCCGTGTGGCGCCCCAACGGCGCGCGCGTATCGTCGAACAGGCTCTGCTGGCAGACGATGAGGAACGGGCCGCCGTCGGACGCCGCCGGAGTGGGCAGGATGGCGTGCAGCGCGCACCCGCCGAAAAGAGCGCGAGCCTCCTCGCCGGCGAGGCGCGCGCGCGCGAGCCCGCCGAGCGGAGCCCGAGCAATCCGATGCGCGCCATCCGCAGCGGCCTTCCGGGCAGCCGCAGCGGCGCCAGCAGATCCTCGATCTCGAGTCCGGCTCGCGCAGGCAAGGAGCGACGAGCGCAGCCCAGCCTCGGCCGTCCGGCCCCAGGCTGTGGCCTGTTGGCTCGGGCGACGGCTCCAGCACCGCCGAGCGCCCATCCGGCAAGGGGTTGGGCGACGGAGGCGGGTGGGTGGATCCACGCGAGGCCGGTGCTCGAGGGGCATCGTTCGCAACGCGGGCGACAGGACGCCCAGGGGGTGAACCGCCGAGCAATTGTCGTGCAGGAAGCCTGGAAGAGTGAGCGCACGGCTGCACGTGCCTCCGCCGAAGGTGTCCCGCGCCTTCAGCACGAGAAACCGAGTGGCCCGCGCGTGCGATGGTGACCGCTGCCACGGGCCACGTTCGGGCCCGACCCCACGACCACGGCAGCGTAAGAGGACAGCGCCACGCGATCGATCCGACCTCAGCCCTCGCATGGCACGGCGGCTGCTCTTTCAGCCCGCATGGCCACCATGACGAAACAGCGCACTCTCGTCGCGCCGCTGGTTGCTCGGATCCTCATGTCGGCGATCTTCCTCTCGACCGGCATCGCAAAGTTCGCGGACTGGAGCGGCACCGCGGCGTACATGCAGTCGAACGGGCTGCCCGCCGTTCCGGTGCTCCTGACGGCCGCGGCCATGATCGAGATCGTGGGCGGGCTCTGCCTACTCCTGGGTCTGCAGGCACGGACCGCTGCGATGGTGCTCGTCCTGTACCTCATCCCGGTCACGGTCGTGTTCCACGGGTTCTGGAGCTACACGGGGATGGACCGCATGATCCAGACGGTCAACTTCATGAAGAACCTGGCCATCATGGGCGGGCTCTGCCACGTCTTCGCGTTCGGTCCCGGCCGCATCAGCCTCGACGATCGAGTCCGCGGCGAGCCCCGCGAGGCGCGACCTCCGCTCCCGGCCGAGCCTCAGGAGGCGTGACCCTGCCCTCGGGGCACGGTGGCTTCAGAACGCCGTCGCGAACACGGAGTCGTGCATGAGCTGCCAGGGCGGGCGCAGCCAGCCGAGCGCACGCACGTCCTCGAACCAGAAGCCGAACGGGGAGTGACGCGCGAAGCTGCCGCCGCCCATGATGCGGCACAGGCGCCCGGTCAGCGACTCCGCGAGCTCGGCGATCGCGAGCTTGGCGAGCAAGACGTCGCGAAGCGCGTTCGGTCGTGTCTCGACGGCGCGCAGCATCCCCAAGTACGCCTGCGCGATGAGGAAGCCGTCCACCTCGGCGCGCGTGAGCTCGACGCGGTCGTACGCGCCGAGCGTGTCCTTCTTCGCCGCGAGCTGGGCGCGCGCAGTTGCGAGCGCGGTCTCGGCGATCCCGACGATGACCGCGGTGAACAGCGCCCCGATGAATGGGCCGGCCGCATCGGCGATGACCTTCCAGCTCCCTGGCCAGGCGATGCGCGTCGCCGGAGCGCTCTCGAACGCCATCCCGTGGCTCTGGGTGGCGATCATGCCGTGCCCGTCCCACGGAGCGATGAGCCGCACCCCGGCCGTGCCGTCCCAGGGCACGCCGCGAAGGTCGAGGAAGAACCAGTCCGGCGCGTCGTCACCCTCGGGCGCCGCGCTCGTGATCATGAAGGAGGTGATGCCCGACCCGCTGCCGAAGTGCTTCTGGCCCGACAGGAGCCAGCGGTCGTCCTGTCCGCGGCGTGCCTTCGTGCGCGTGCGCGTGACGTCGCCACCGCTCCCGGGCTCGGAGGTGATCGTGCCCCACCAATTACCGCCCAGCGCGGTCCGGGTCACCTCCGCCCGCTGCCGCGCCCACGCCTCGCCGTGCGGCTCCGGCGCGACGGGCGTTGCCAGCCAGAACGAGAGCACCGCCGGATGCATCGACGCGACGAGCGCGACCGACGAGTCGCCGTGCGCGAGCACCCGGAGGATCTCGGCCGTGCCCCTCGTCGAGCGCGGAAGGCTCGCGAACAACCCCCCCTGCTCCTGCGGCACCCCCGTCCGGAGGAACCCGGCCTCGGCGAGCGCGTCGAAGTCGGCGCGATCGAGCTCCCGCCGCCGCTGCCGATCGTGTCGTTCCCCCGCGAAGCGCTCGGCGAGCGCTTCGATCCTGCGCATCACGTCGTCCACGTTTTCGAGCTATAGGGCCGGTCGTTCGACCTGTCGACCCGCGGGGCGACTCACCGGTCCGAGACGGCCTCGCGCTCGTGGGTCATCCGCGAGACGAGCTCGGCGAGTGAGCCGTGCATCGTCCCGGTGCTCGCGCGGCGGCGTCAGGGCGATCGGCGCACCGACGAGCGCGAGTCGACGGTGCCGCTGGGCCAGGCCCAGACGAACTCGAGCCGCTGCACGTCCGTGGGGCGCAGCCGCAGCCAGCCATCCGGCACGCACGGCCCCTGGTGAACGTACCGCTCGCGGAAGACCGCGGTGTCTCGCTCCCAGCGGACGAACTCGAGGCGAGCATCGCAGCGCAGCGAGGGGTACGCGATGCGTCCGGTGACGACCTCGTCCTCGAGGGGCCAGTCGATCACGATGTCGATCGTCCAGCACGGGCCGTCCGGCTGGCAGCCCTCGCCCGTGAAGTGCCCCACGAGCCTGTCGCGCCCCTTTGGAGCGTGGGCCTGCGCCTGGGCAGGCCCGGCAAGAGCCAGGATCGAAACCACGAACGCCATCCGGCACGCACGGCCCCTGGTGAACATGTCCGCCTTCGATCTGAAGCACATCGACGGCACTTCCGAGCGGCGACCGTCGTTCCAATCGTAGCGCACGCCCTTCGCGCCGCGGCCGGACTCGATGCGCGGGGAGCCTGGCGAGTGTGGAGAAGCGCCCCGCCTGCGGGCATCTGTTGGCACGAGGGTTGCTCGTTCGGAGACATTCGATCTCGCGCGCCTTCGCTGAACCCTTCCCGGCCTCGAATGGCCCTAACGAGCCGACATGTGCACCCGCGTGACCTGTCGCTCTTGTGGCAAGCCAACGTACGCCGGCTGTGGCCGGCACGCCGAACGAGCCCTGGAAACGGTACCCAAGGACCAGCGCTGCCGTTGCCGCGAGGAGCGCCCGGCGTGGGGCGCGGCGACCGTGAGACGGGCGATCGGGTCGGATTGAAGCCTGCCGCCGGTCGTGCGGGCGCTGCAGGAGCGGGCTATCCTCCCGAGCGCCGTGATCGACTGCCACGCGCACCTCGCGGACGCCGTGTTCGACGCGGACCGCGTGCAGGTGCTCGCGCGCGCCGCGGCGGT
Source organism: Micrococcales bacterium (assembly GCA_016212425.1). Lineage (GTDB taxonomy): Bacteria > Actinomycetota > Actinomycetes > Actinomycetales > Microbacteriaceae > Schumannella. Next base: position 4,881 of record JACRGJ010000002.1, read on the forward strand.
CGGGGTCCGGGCGATCGTGGTGAACCTGACCTTCGCCCGCGACTTCATCGCCCGGGCCCACGGCGTCACCCCCGAGCGCGTCGACTTGGTGACGACCGAAAACGCCCGTCGCCTGTTCGCCAGCTAGAGGTCCGGCTCGCCCGCGCTCACCCGTTGCTCGACGCTCGCGGCGGCTGCCAGCAGCGCGCCGGGGCCCCTGATTCCGCGGGTTCAGGCCGACGAATCGTCGAGGCGCCGGCGAGCTTCGTTGGCCTCCTCGATCGAGCGATGCTTGTGAACGCCGCTGGGCAGCTTGTACCGGCGCAGGCTGATGCAGGTTCGCGACAGCTCGATCGCCGCTCGGAGGTTCGCCGCATCACAGGGACGCGCCTCGAGCGGCGGAGTCATCTCCTCGATCGCCCGGAACTTGCGGATGGGCATCAGGGTTCCTCGATCTCGAAACGACGCTTCAGCTCCGCGGCATCCGCCCTGTCCTGCAGGCGCACGGTGTCTCGCTTCATCCGATACAGCATTCGCGGTGTGGCGACCCGGACGACCACGCCATCGATGTCGACTTCTTGCCATTCGACGTCGTCGAAGCGAAAGCGCTCGCCCAGCCGCGCGAGCAGGTCGATCGAGAAGTCGCCCTCCGGCGGGACGTACTGGATCGCCGGGTATCCGCCGCGCAAGTCCTCCGAGGTGATCTCGTCGATGCATGGATCCGAGTAGACGGACTGAAGGGCGCGACGCAGGCGGGCCACGTTGTCAGGTCCTGGGTCCACGAAGAAGTCGATGTCGCGCGTCGCCCGAATGATGCCCAGCACGGCCATCCCCATCGAACCGACGAGCACGTAACGGACCTCCTCGCGCTCCAGGGCCGCGAGGATCTTCATTGCCTCGGCGAACTCCACGAACGTCCAGGATATGCGGCAAACGCGCAGGTGTCGATTGCACCCTCCGACGGCGCCAACGGCGAGCGTCGACAGCGGCCCCGGGACCACGTGACATGAGACGGACCACTTCCCCCGGCCCCCGTTTCGAGGTGCGCAGTGGATGCCGGCAGCCCATCCCCGACGGAG
>JACRGJ010000097.1 GCA_016212425.1 Micrococcales bacterium
CGGCGCTGCCGGAACTGCCTGCTGCGGTCACGCCGGCTGCCGAGCCCGCGGCCGAGCCCGCCCCCGAGCTCGCGCCCGCCCTCCCGGCCGCGACGGACCCCGAACCGCCCGCGCCGAGCCGCGAGCCCGCGCCTCCGCCGGCCGCCGCGTCACCGCCGACACCGACGTCCCCCCCGTCTCCGGCGGTGCGTCTGAGCTCTCCCGTCACCCCGCGCAGCACCTCGACCGCGGCGCGATCGCGCCCGCGCGTGGCACCCCTGCCCGCGCCGCGCGGCCCCGGGGTCGCGGTGTATGCGCTGCTCACGCTGGGGCTCGCCGGGGCGTACCTCGTGCTGCGACTGCTCCGCCGCGGGGGCGGTGCGGGCAAGGGGCGCCCGCAGATCGAGGTGGTCGCCGCGAAGCGGCTCGGCCCTCGCCACCAGCTCCTCGTCGTGCGTGCGTTCGGGCGCGATCACCTCCTGTCGGTGAACGGCGGGACCACGCAGCGCATCGCGTCGGTCCGCAGCGGGGAGCCGAACGAGGGCGCGGCCGCGCCGGCGTCGAAGACGATGGGCGGCCTGTTCTCGAAGCCCTGGATCGATCGCAGCCTCGGCAGCGAAGCCGACGCGGACGAGGGCACCCCGGAGCCTGCGCCGCTGCCCCGCCCGCGCCGCGCGCGCCCCGAGGAGAACGATCCGGCGTTCGGGGCGGAGCTGCTGCAGCTCACCTCGGCGACGCGCGCCCGCACCTCCGCGCCCGTGCGTTCGGACTCCGTGTCGGGGCTGCTGCGCCTCCGCCAGCAGGCCGGGAAGTGATGGGCGCGACGCTCACCCGTTGGGCGGCCCGCCTCGCGCCGGTCGCGCTCCTCGTGGCGGTGGTCGCCGGTCCCGCGGTCGCGTTCGCCCAGCCGGCACCGAGCCAGCTGACCATCGCGCTGCCGAGCCCCGAGGGGCCGGAGCAGGTCGTCCCGGCGCTCAAGATCCTGCTCCTTCTGACCGTGCTGTCGATCGCCCCGGCGATCCTCATCTCCATGACGTCGTTCACCCGCATCGTCGTGGTGCTCGGGTTCGTGCGCCAGGCGATCGGCACCCAGAACGTGCCGCCGACCCAGGTCGTGCTCGCCCTGTCGCTGCTGCTCACGGGCGTCGTGATGGCGCCGGTCGCGCAGCGCATCAGCGACGAGGCGCTCGACCCTTACGCCGAGCACCGCATCGACGAGGACGAGGCGTACGGCCGGGCGCGCTTGGTCATCTCGGACTTCCTGCTCCGCCAGACCCGCGAGGACGACCTCTCGCTGCTGTACGAGATGAGCGCGGCGGAGCGCCCCCGGGCACCCGAGGACGTGTCGCTGCACCTGCTCGTCCCGGCGTTCCTGATCTCGGAGCTCCGCACCGGCTTCGAGATGGGCTTCCTTCTGTTCCTGCCGTTCGTCCTCGTGGACCTCATCGTCGCATCGATCCTGACCTCGCTCGGGATGGTCATGGTGCCGCCGACGATGCTGTCGACGCCCATGAAGGTCCTGCTGTTCGTCGTGGTGGACGGCTGGAGCCTGCTCACTCGATCCATCGTGGTGTCCTTCACATGACCGCCGCCGCCGGCCTCGACTGGTTTCGCCAGATGCTCTGGACCGCGGTGATCGTCGGGGGGCCGCCCGTGGCCGCGGGCCTCGTCGTCGGCCTCGTGGTCGCCGTCCTTCAAGCCGCGACCCAGGTGAACGACTCCGCGGTCTCGTACGCGCCCAAGGCGCTCGCGACCGTCTCGGCCCTGGCCGTCGCAGGCTCCTGGATGCTGGCGCGCGTCGCAGAGTTCGCCTCCGAGGCGCTGACGGCGATGTCGCGAATCCATCCGTGATCGAGCTCCTCGTCGAACGATTCCAGCCCCTCTTGCCCATCTTCCTGCTCGCCTCCGTGCGCATCGGCGTGGCCCTGGCCGCGATGCCCGCACCCTTCGGGGACCTCGCACCCGTGAAGGTGCGGACGGCGATCGGGATCCTGCTGGCCGTCGCCGTGTGCCTGCCGTTCGCCGAGCGCACGCCGGCGGTCGCGCTCGAGGCGGTGCCGCTGGCGCGGGCGGCCGTGGGCGAGACGCTCGTCGGTGCGATGATCGGGCTCACGGGCCGGGTCACGCTCGCGGCCGCACAGGTCGCGGGTACGCTGGCGGGGACGTCGATGGGGCTCGGGTTCGCGAGCTCGATCGATCCGACCTTCGGGGAGGAGGCGCTGCCGACGACGCGTGTGCTCGGGGCGCTCGCCACACTGATCTTCTTCGCGATGCGCGGCCATCACGCGGTGCTGGCGGCGCTGTCGGAGAGCCTGCGCGTCGCTCCTGTCGGGCACGCGTTCGGAGCCGTCGCCCACGAGGGGCTGTTCCGGCTCGGCAGCGTGACGATGTCGCACGGGCTGCGGATCGCCGCGCCGGTCGTGGCGACGCTGTTCATCGTGCAGCTCGGCACGAGCCTCGTGTCGCGCGCCGCGCCGCGCCTGAACCTCTTCGCGCTCTCGTTCGCCGTCTCCATCGCGGCCGGCCTCCTGACCCTGTTCGTCGCGGGGCCGAGCCTCTCCCGCGCGCTCGCGACCGACGTCGCCACGCTGCCCGAGCTCCTCCGCAGCGTCCTCGCGCGCTGAATCCATGTCATGCGCTTGACAGCGGCGTCACCTGGACGCCGTTCATCGCCGCGTCCCGCGTGCGTTTTCCGCGAATCCGCCCTGGCACGAGCCTTGATGCACCCGGTTCTGGATGGCCGAGCGCGCCGAACGAACCGAGCAAGCCACACCGCGGCGCGAGGAGAAGCTGCGCGACGAGGGGAAGGTCGCGCGCAGCGCCGACGTGGGCTCGGCGGCCACGCTCATGGCGGCGGGGCTCGCGCTCAGCGCCACGGGTGGCGCGCTCTCGAGCGACGTGTACGCGTTCACCACACGGGCGCTGCGGTTGAGCGACGTCGGCCGTCCCCTTCACGCGCTCGCCGCGCTCACGCCGTGCCTCGGATCGGCGGTCCTGCCCGTCCTGGGCGCGACCGCGCTCGCCGCCGCCGCGGCCGGGCTCGCGCAGACGCGCGGGCTGTTCTGCCCTTCCCTCGCGCTGCCGAAGTGGGAGCGTCTGAACCCCGGACCGCAGCTCATGCGGATGCTGCCGGGCAAGGAGTCGGCGCTCGAGGTCGGCAAGTCGCTCCTCAAGCTCGTGGTACTGGGCGCGGTCGTCTACCGCGTCGTCGCCGCGACCATGCCGCGGTTCGCGATGCTCGCGTCGGTCGAGGCCGTGGTCGCCGCCAGCGAGGTGGGCACGGTCGCGACGCGCGTGGCCCTGCACGGCGCCGCGGCGTTCGCGGCCCTCGCCGTCCTCGACTACGCGCTCGCCCGGCGCCGCTTCCGCGAGGACGCGAAGATGAGCCGCCAGGAGGTCAAGGACGAGCACCGCGAGGAGCAGGGCGACCCGGCCGTTCGTCGCCGGATGCGCGCACGCATGCGCGAAGCCGCCCGCCGGCGCGCGACGTCCGACGTCAAGACCGCCACCGTCCTCGTCTGCAACCCGACGCACATCTCGGTCGCGCTCCGCTACGATCCGGCGCGCGACGCGGCACCGGTCGTGCTCGCCAAGGGCGAAGACGACGTGGCCGCGGAGATGCGCGGCGTCGCGCGGAGTCACCACATCCCCATCGTGGAGAACCGGCCGCTCGCGCGCGCGCTGCACGCGCACGGCAAGGTGGGCCGCGCCATCCCGGTCGAGCTCTACCGGGCGACCGCCGCGGTCATCGCGCACGTGCTCCGGCTGCGCGC
>JACRGJ010000008.1 GCA_016212425.1 Micrococcales bacterium
CACGGACGCCGGGTCGCGAGCGAGCGCCCGGATGGCCCTTCGCGAGATCCACGCCTCACTACCGATCAGGTTCGCGCGGAAGAACGCCAGATCTTCGGGGGCCGACCCGGCGGCCATTGCATCGAGCGCGAGGACTCGGAGCCACACGAGCCCGAACGGTGGATTCTCGAAGATCTCGCGAAGGAGCCCCCGCGGAGCGGTGCTGGGCGCGAGCCGCATGACCTCGATCCCCACCGCCGTGGAGAACGGAGCGAGATCGCTCCCGGCTAGCCGCTGCAGCACGGCCGATGCATCACTCCGATGTCGAGGAGGAAACGTCGGCAGCTCGCCGCGCTGCCCGAGGAAGAAGCGCACGTGCTTGCGCTGCTCCGCGAACGCCCGTTCGAGCGCACCATCGAGCTGCTCGTGGTTCTGACTCCGCACGACCCCCGGAGCGCATCGGTCGGTCTGCTGGGCTGCCGTGCAGAGCTCGGAGGCAAGGTCCACCAGACCCCTTTCGAATGCAGCGGCCCACGCGGTGGCAGTGGCGTCTGCAGTCGTCACGATGTCGCGACCCGCGCGAACGTTGGTCGTCACCGGAGGGGTGGCGCGGCCGAGGTCATCCTCCGCCGCCGTTCTCGTCACAGCCCAGGCAACACCGAGGCCGCCACCGGCAGCCAGCACGAGAGCCACTGTGCGCCGCCGAGACCGATCGGTCATCGCTCTGCTCCCGCGATCGGGCCCGTGTTCGAGTGCTGGTACGGTGCCGCCAGCCGTGTGGCGTGTGCCAACCGCGCCATCGGCTTCCAGCACGCGCGGCGGCCGACCACGGCAACGGTGGAACACAAGAAGCGGGTGCTCATGTTCTCCCTCCCACGTGCCCCGTGACGAGCTCGACCACGAGTCGGTGACGTCGTTCGGAGGCCCCGGAATGATCGCGTCACGGATACCGATAGACGTCGGCACGGTCTTCCGCAACTTCGAAACATGCGTGAGCTGCGCGCATCATCCGCGCACACGGCGGCACGAAACACGTGCTCGAGTGCGCGCGCGCAGGCCCAGCGTGCGCAGCCGCCGCGCACTGCGCGCGCACGAAGTGCGCACACGGCACCTGTCAGGCTGGCCGTGACCAGCGGATGTCGAGCTTCCGCATCTTCGAGCGCGGCGCGGGCACCCCGCCCCGACCCCTCGTCGCGACCTCAGTGCGCGCAGGTCAGGATCGCGTGCGCGTCGGCGAGGTGCAGGTCCGTGGCGCCGAGCGCGGCGGGCAGGACCGCGGACCAGCCGCGCGAGACCTCGAGATCGGCGGCGCCGGCGCGAACCCGGACGGTCCCGGCGAGGACCGTCAGGCCCCAGAGCTCGTCAGCGGTCTCGAAGCGCACCGTGCCCGTGCCCTGCACGCGGTCGACGGCGAGGACCTCGGAGCGGTGCAGGCGATCGTGGCGGGCCGGGCCGGTCTGAAGCGGCGTCGGGCGCGGGCGGACCTGGGCCACGAAGGCGGCGCCGCGCGGACCGTCCCAAGGGGTGACGGCCAGGGCATGCTGCGCGTGCAGGGTGCGGGGGGCGCCGTTCGGGTCGAGGCGGCCGTCGGGGTCGTAGCGGCGGTTCCAGTCCCAGAACCGGTAGGTGACGCCGCGGCGGGCGGGCAAGACGACCTGGGGCTCGACGAGCGTCACGCCGCGGCCGATCGCGTGGACCGTGCCGGCGTCGATGACGAAGAAGTCGCCGGGCTCGACGGGCACGAAGTTCAGCATGGGGGTGAGATCGCCGCCGCCCGCGAGCGCACGGGCGACCTCGTCGCGGCCGACGCCGTCCGACAGGCCGAGGTAGATGCCCGCGCCCGGCGCGCGCTCGACCACGTACCAGCTCTCGGGCTTGCCCGACTCCCCGGGGCCGAGGCCGGCGTAGTCGTTGCCGGGGTGGATCTGCACGGACAGGTCGTCGGCGGCGTCGAGGAGCTTGACGAGCAAGGGCGTCGCCGTGCCGTAGCGCCCGGCCGCGCGAGCGCCGAGCCACGCGCGCGGATCCGCGGCCAGGGCGCCTCCGAGGACGGCGTCCGTGCCGTCGACGCGGCTCGGGAAGTCGGGCTCGACGGAGATCTCCCAGGACTCGCCGACGACGGGGTACGCGGCGCGCGAGGGGTCGAGCGGCAGCCCGCGCTTGTAGTGCTCGAGGATCCGGCGGCCGCCCCACGGAGTGCGCGAAGGCGGCGTGAAGTTGTCCGGGCGGAGCAAGAGGGCCGTCACGGGCATCGGGGTCAACGATGATAGCCCCCTTGTGCTACAGATGCCGTTCGGCATGGGCGTGACCCGGTACATCGAGCGGACCGACGGCTCCCTGCGCGTGGAGCGCGTCTACGGCGATCTGGCCATGAAGGTCCTGTACGGCACCAAGGCCGGCCAGCTCGCGACGGGCCGCTGGGTCGTGCACCCGGCGATCTCGCGGATGGTCGGCTTCTGGCAGGACACGCCGATGAGCACGCGGCGCCTGGCCGAGTTCGTCCGGCACTACGGGATCGACATGACGGAGTCGGTCAAGCAGGTCCCGCAGTTCAAGACGTTCAACGATTTCTTCACGCGCCGGCTCCGCCCGGAGGCCCGCCCGATCGACTTCGAGCCCGACGTCCTGATCTCGCCGGCCGACGGCCGGACGCTCGTCGTGCCCGAGCTGACCGGGGACCTCGAGCTCGAGGTCAAGAGCGTGCGCTACTCGATCCGCCGGCTCCTCGCGGGCGTGATCGATCCGACTGAGTTCGACGGCGGCTCGGCCATCGTCATCCGGCTGTGCCCGGTCGACTACCATCGGTTCCACTTCCCCGACAGCGGCAACGCCGCCGCGGCGGTGGACGTGCCCGGCAAGCTGCACTCCGTGAGCCCGCTCGCGCTCGCGACGCGGCTCGACATCTTCGGCGAGAACAAGCGCGCCGTGACGCGCTTCGACTCGGACGGGTTCGGGACCGTCGCGATCGTCGAGGTCGGCGCGCTGTGCGTCGGAACGATCGTGCAGACGTACCGGGCCGGCCGTGTGGACCGCGGCGCAGAGAAGGGCATGTTCAAGTTCGGGGGCTCCACGATCGTGATGCTGTTTGGACCGAAGCGCGTCCGGTTCGACGAGGACCTCGTCGCGAACTCCGCGCGCGGCTACGAGACACGGGTCCTGTTCGGCACCTGCATCGCAAGGCGTCCGTGACGGGCTGGGTCGCACCGTGCGCCCTGCCCTCCCCCCCGTAGCGCTCGCCGTCGCGCTCGCGGTGCTCCTGTGCGCGGGCGTCCAGGAGGCGGCGCTGCACGGGCACTCCGGGTGGTCGCTCGCGCGGCGGGGCGTGGCGGCGCGCAACACGCTGCGGCATGGGCTCGTCGCGACGCGCTTCGCGCCGGTCGAGACGCTGGGCGACACCCCGGGCGAGCCGCTCGTGTGGTACGCGAACCACCCCGCGCTCACGTCGCTCCTGACCGCCCTGTCGATCGCTCTATTCGGCGAGCACGAGTGGGCCGAGCGCGTCGTCCCGATCCTGTTCTCGATCGCCGCGGTGCTGCTGCTCTTCGCGATCGCCCGGCGCGCGCGCGGCCCGACGTTCGCGGTCGTCGCCGGCGTCTCGGCGCTCGCGATGCCGATGTGGACCTACTACGGCGCGTTCGTGAACCACGAGCCGATCGTGCTCTTCGCCGCGCTCGCCCTCGTCGCCGGCTGGCTCGCGCTGCGCGAGGCAGAGCGCTTCGCGAAGGCGACCGTCGTCGCGGCGACGCTGCTCGGCACGCTCGACGACTGGTCGTTCGCGTTCGTGCTCGGCCCGCTCGCGGTCTGGGCGCTCCTCGACGCGCGTGCCCGCAAGCGCACCCCACAGGTGCTGTGGATCGTCGTGCCCGCCGCCGCGGGACTGCTCGCCGCCGCAGCCCACGCGCTGTCCTTGCCCAACGAGACGACCGAGCTCTTCCGCGAGCGACTGTGGGGCCGCTCCACCCTGAACCTCTCAATCTGGGAGGTCGCGACGAATCCGCTCGTCATCCCCCGGGCCCCGGCGTTGCTCGGGTTCGCCGGGGCGTTCGGCGCGGCGATCCTGCCCGTGCTCGTGTGGCTGCGCCGCCGCGAGGCGCGCGCCGACGCCCTCGACGGCGCGATGCTCTCCGTCTGGGTGGGCGCGGTCCTGTACGCGGTGATCCTCTCCGAGGGCCTGCGCAACCACGACTACTGGCTGTTCCTGTTCGCGCCCTGTGCGCCCGTCGCGATCGCGACGATCCTCGCCGAGGTGCCGGTGCGCGCGCGGTCGTTCGTGACGGGCGTCACGCTCGTCGCCACGCTCGGCTTCGGCCTGCTGTCGTGGCACGACCTGCGGCGTCTGCCGAGCGAGCTCGTCGAGGAGTGGCCCACGTTCCGGTTCGAGGAGAACCAGGTGATGCGCCACCTCCGGCGCCGCACCGCGCCCGAGGAGTGGGTGCTCGTCGAGGAGAACGTCGAGATGCTGCACCAGTGGCGCTACTACCTCGACCGGCGCTGGTCGTGGTTCCGCGGCCAGGAGGGGCTCGGCGAGTGGGCGCTCGGCCAGGGCGCGTCGATGGTCCTCGTGCCGGCGCGCGCGGCGGACGGCGACGCGCTCGCGACGCTCGGGTCGCGGTTCCTCCTGACCGTGATCGGAGACCACTTCGTCGGCGATCTGCGCCGCGGCCCCGGGGCGGTGGACGCGCGGCGGATCGTCACGGCCCGGCGCGCGAGCCTGGGCTGGCGCTACCTGCGGTCGCTCGTCTACGCGCCGTACCGGGTCGAGCCCGACGGCGCCCGGACGCGCGACCTGACGACGGCGCTTTGGGGGCGCCTCGGCCGCACGCCTCCGCCGACGCGGGAAGACTGGCGCCGGCGCACGGACCTCGAGGCCAAGGTCGCGCGCGCGAACGCGGGCGAGGCCGGCATGTTGCTCGGGACGCTGCCCGTGCGCGTCACGTCCACGGGCACGGTCGCCGATCTCGTCGGCGCCCGGCTCGACGCGCGCGCCGACGGCGGCCTCGACGTCTGGGTCGTCGTGCGCGCCCACGCGTCCGTTCCGTGGGTCCCCCTGCCGATCGTGTGGGTCTCGGACATGCCCGAGCGCGCCGCGGACTGGGGGCTTCTGCCCCGCGTCCCGCCCGCCTGGTGGCGCGACGGCGCGCTCGTCGCCTTCCACCGCACGATCGGCCTGACGCGCGGGCGACACTCCGTCTTCCTGCGCCGCCAGCAAGACGACGCGCTCGGCCTCGATCGCGACCTCGAGCTCGGCACCGTCACGGGAGACCCGCGCGTCCCGTGGCTCGGGCGCTACTGAGCCCTCCGGAGCCCCTCGCCCCCTTTTGGGGGAGAGGGGTTGGGGTCATCGCCGTTAGCAGTTGCGATTCGCCGCGCAACCGGAGGCGTTCAACGGCCGAAATGGGGAAATGCAAGACGAAACAGGAGACAGGAGACGGGCAACGGGCAACGGGCAACCGCTGATGCGC
>JACRGJ010000100.1 GCA_016212425.1 Micrococcales bacterium
GCCTCGCCCGGATGGCGACGATGACGACGCGGCCTCCCCGGCCACCGCCCTCGATCAGCGGCAAAAGGACGCGATCCGCCTCGGCGTCGATCGCGGCGGCCGCCGCGCGCGCGGCGTCGCCGACGGAGCGCAGCTGCATGAGCGCGCGGTCGAGCTCCGCGCGGACGTCCTCGGCGTGGCGCGTGCCGCCGTCCCCGGCGTGCGGCACGAGCGCGTACAGGTACCGGCCGACGAGGCCGGTGACGACCAGGACGCTCAGCGAGGCCGCCGACACGATCGCGACCGTCGTCCGCAGCGTGAGCGCGGAGTGCAGCACGATGAGCAGGGGGCCGAGGAGCCCCGACGTCACGTGCCACCCGAGCCAGAACTGCATCGAGCCGAGGGCGCGGAGGCGGGCGAACCGCCGCCGGGCGAGGTACAGCAGGTTCGACGTGATGATCGCGGTCCCGATCCACCCGTACAGGTGACCGGCCGATCCGGAAGGACGAAGCGCGTGGTGCGCCCGCGCGGCCGAGCGGGACGCGAGCGGCAGCAAGTAGTAGTGCGCGTCGGAAAGCAGCAGCAGCAGGAAGACGAGCCCGCCGGCGACGAGCACCAGGCCCAGCCACGGCACGCGCCGCCTCGACTCCGAGCCCCTCGCCCGCGGAGCGGGAGGGGGGTTGGGGTGAGGGTCTTGTCGCGCGGGTGCCGACGTCCTTCCCCCTTGGGTGGCCGCGGCCATCGCGCGGATGGTATCAGGACCGCGCGCGAGCGGCTGCCGCGTGGCACACTCGCCCCTGGCACCCGTCATGGTCGCGATCCTGGGCGCATACACGGTCGTCCTCGTCCTCGGAGCCGGGTGGCTGCTGCGGGCGTGGTGGAGCGAGCGACGGCTCGCGCTCCTGCACGCCGAGCGCATCCGGGCCCGCGGGCAGGACGAGGCGCCCGCGACGCTTCATCCGGTGATCGATCCGGCGATCTGCATCGGGTCGGGCTCGTGCGTCGACGCTTGCCCGGAGCAACACGCGCTCGTTCTGGTCCGCGGGCGCGCGCACCTCGCCGACGCCGGCGGGTGCGTGGGCCACGGAGCGTGCAAGGACGCCTGCCCGGTCGGCGCGATCACGCTCGTGTTCGGCTCCGCGCGGCGCGGCGTGGACATCCCGGAGCTCGATCACGAGTTCCAGACGAACGTGCCCGGCCTGTACATCGCGGGCGAGCTCGGCGGCATGGGCCTCGTCTCGAACGCGGTCCGCCAGGGAGTCAAGGTGGTGGACGCGATCGCCGCCGCGCTCGCGGCCTCGAAGCGGGAGCCCGGGCCCGGCGTCGCATCGCTGCTCGTGGTCGGCGCGGGTCCGGCGGGCATCGGCGCTACGCTCGCCGCGCGCGCCAAGGGCATCGACGTGCGCACCATCGAGCAGGCGCCGGACATCGGCGGCGCCGTCCGCAGCTACACCCGCCAGAAGGTCGTGATGACCCAGCCCGTGCACCTGCCGCTGTACGGGACGGTGCGCCTGCACCGCACGAACAAGCAGGCGCTGATCGAGCTGTGGATGGACGTGCTTCAGCGGGCGGGGCTCACGATCGAGCACGGCGTTCGCTTCGAGGGTGCCCTGCTCGAGGACGGCGTCTTCGTCGCACGCACGTCGAAGGGCGAGATGCGCGCGCACGCGCTCCTGCTCGCGGCGGGACGACGCGGCTCACCTCGCCGGCTCGGCGTACCGGGCGACGATCTGCCGCACGTGCTGGCGCAGCTGGACGATCCCGAGGACCACCGCGGTCTGTCGTGTGTCGTCGCCGGGGGCGGCGATTCGGCCGTGGAGGCCGCGCTCGAGCTCGCGGAGGTGCCGGCGACGAAGGTCTCGCTCGTCCACCGCGGCGCGGACTTCGATCGAGCGCGACCCGCGAACCGCGCGCGCCTCGCAGCGGCGGAGGCGGCCGGAGCCCTGACCGTCCTGCGGCGCGCCGTCGTCACGCGCGTTCACGCGGACGCCGTGGAGATCGGGTGCGAGAGCGGCGAGCCTGCGCGCACCCCGGCCGATCGCGTGTTCGCGCTGCTCGGCGCCGATGCACCGCTGGGGCTCCTGCAGGCCTGCGGCGTGCAAGTGCGGACGCACTACGGCGACGCAGCAGCCTCGGGCGACATCGGCACCTGAGAGAAGTTCACGGCCTGCCAAGGTTGTGGGGCTGCGGCGCGGCGCGTCGTGCGCGCGATCTCGAGAGCGCGAACGCCGCGAACCGGATCGAAGCTCGACAACGGCAACGGCCCTCGTAGTCGTGCCCGCATCCGCATCGCCGGCTCGAAGCTCAGCCTCCACTTCGACCCGAATCGCGGCCGGCTGGTACTCCCCGATGCAGACGCCGCAGCGGACCGTCGCGACGCCGGTCGTCTCTTGATTGGGGCAGACAAAGGGCCTGTCAGAGACGCTGCCGCCTGGCGTCATGATCTTCGATGGCAACGCGGAATCAGAAGGTGCATGGAGTCATCCACGCCGCCAGCGCCACGGCGGCGGCGATCGGCGGCGGCTTCGCACAGCTCCCGGCCTCGGACGCGCCGGTGTTGGCGGGCCTGCAAACGGCGATGATCCTCGGCATCGCGGACCTGCACGGCGCGACGGCCACCAAGGCGGTCGTCTCGCAGATCCTCCTGCCGTTCGCCGCGACGATGGCGGGCCGGACCGCGAGCCAGGCGCTCGTCGGCTGGTTTCCCGGCATCGGCAACGTCCTGAACGCGGCCACCGCCGCGAGCCTGACCGAGGCAATCGGCTGGGCCGCGGACGCGTACTTCGCGGAGGCGAGCGCAAAGGGGGGCGGGCGCCATGAAGAGTAGAGGCGAGAAGAGGGCCGCGCCAGCCGAGATCGAACCGCGGATGCGGCCCTTCCTCGAGCGCATCCCCGAGCTTCACCGCCGGCGTGGCGCGTCCGCCGGCACCGGAGCCGCAGCCGGCGCGATCGTCGGCTCCGTGCTCGGAGGCCCGGTGGGCGCCGCAGCCGGTGCCGCGCTCGGGGGCGCGCTCGGTGTCCTCGTCGGCGAGGCGCTGGGCCGACGCGACTCGTGAACGTAGAGCCACAAGAGGTACCGTGAGTGGTGCGCCGCCGCATCCCATCTGCCGCGCCACGACTCGCATGAGAGTGCTCGTGTTCGATGACGACCTGGCCGCGACCCCGGCCCGAGTGCTCGACGGAATCACGACTCGCCTGACTCTCACGTCTCCGCGACTCTGCCATTTCCGCTCCCCGGCTTCGACGACGGCGACGCCCTGCGACCCGACTTGCGCCCGCAGGGGGACGTGATCGCGTCGATCAGCCCGAACTGCAGGGCCTCCTCCGGCGTCATCCACAGGTCGCGCTCGATCATCCTGGCGATCTCGTCGCCGCGACGGCCGGTGTGCAGCGTCAGGATCTCGACCATCAGGCGCTGGTTCTTGAGCACGTTCTCCGCCGCGATCTTGATGTCGGTCGTGGACCCGACGAAGCCGGCCGAAGCCTGGTGGAGCATGATGCGGCTGTTCGGGGTCGCGCAGCGGCGACCGGGCTCACCGGCGGCCAAGAGCCACGCGGCCATGCTGAACGCCGGCCCGATGCAGAAGGTCGAGACCGGCGCCTCGACGAGTTGGATCGCGTCGTAGATCGCGAGCCCCGCGTAGACCGACCCGCCGAAGCTCGAGATGTACAGCTTGATCTCCGCCGAGTGGTCGATGCTGTCGAGCACGAGGAGACGGCTGACGACGTGATCGGCCGTCGTCGTGGCGATGTCCCCGCTCAAGTAGATGATGCGGTTCTCGTACAGGTGCTCCTGCGCGCTCTTGTCGTAGTCAGCGGACACTCGCGGCCTCCTCGGGAACCACGCACGGCGAGACGCTCTCCGACGAGGACGCCGGCGACGCGAGGATCCTGACGCCGGTGCAGCCCATCGCAGGGTCGACGTCGACGAGCAGCTCGCGCCGACGGACGCCCGGATGCTCGGCGAGGTACTGGGCGACCGGGACGCCGACGAGCTCGTCGACGGCTCGCTGCATGGCGCGCACGCCGAGCTCGAACGAGTGCCCTCGGCGAATCACCGCATCGAGGGCCGCGCTGCTGAGGCGCAGATCGACGGACCGTGCCACGAGCCCTTGCCGGCGGCCGAGCTCGCGGACCTCGCGGCGGGCCACGTCGGAGATGTCACGTGCGCCCAGGGGCCGGAAGGAGAAGACCGCCGTGAGCCGGTTCAGGAGCTCGGGTCGGAAGTGGCGCCGGATCGCCTCGCGCACGCGTGGCTCGGCCTCACGCCCGTCGACCGCAACCTGCGGGTGGGCGATGACGCGGCGGTCGCTGCCGAGGTTCGTGGTCATGAGGATGAGGGCATTCGTGAAGTACGCGGTGCGACCGCTCTCGTCGGTCAGGCGCCCGTCGCCCAGGACCTGCAGGAGCACGTCGAAGATCGCGCGGTGCGCCTTCTCGATCTCGTCGAGGAGCACGATCGGGAACGGCTCGGCGAGGGCCGCGTCGACCAAGCCGAAGGTGCGCCGCCGCGTCAGGTTCTCGCCGATGAACCGGGACACCGTGTCAATGGTGCAGAACTCGCTCATGTCGAACCGGATCAACCGCCGCTCGTCGCCGAGGAGCAGTCCCGCCAGCGTCCGGGCGACGAGGGTCTTGCCGACGCCGGTGGGACCGGCGAAGAGGAACGCCCCGAGCGGGCGGCGCGGCGCGCAGAGGCGAACCTTGATCATCTGGATGCGCTCTACGAGCGCGTCGACGACGTGATCCTGCCCGAGCACATGGCTGCGAAAATGCTCCCCGAGGGTCTGCCGGGATGCAGGCCGCGCCGGGACGAGCAGGAATTCGGGTAACCCCGTGAGCTTCCGGACGGCCTCAGCCACATCGGTACGGCCGACAGCCCGAGGAAGCGGCGGAGGCGGCGGAGACGCCGTGACGGCGCCGCCGCGTCTGCACCCTGCGCTCCGCAGCGCGAGGGCCGCCTCGAGGAGGTCGACGGCCTTGCCGGGGAAACGCTTCCACGGATAGAGCCGGTCGGCGAGGTCCATGGCCTCCTCGAGCGCCCCGGTCGAGAGCATCACGGGGTAGCGCCGCTCCCAGTCGGGGATGCGCGCCAGAAGGACCGCGGCCGTCTCTTCCGGAGAGCTCTCCGGCACCGTCATCGGAGTGAGCAGCCGCGAGAACGCGGGGTTGCGGCGCGCGATCGCCATCCACCCGTCGGGGGTCGTCGCCCCGATGATGCGGAGGTCCCCGCGCTGCAGGAAGGGCATGAGGAGCCCCGGGAGCTCCCCCTCTTCATCGTGGCCGCCGCCCGCGAGGAAGAGGGACAGGTCGTCCAGGAACAGGACCGCCCGCTCCGTCCGGCAGTTCTGCGCGACGCGCGCGACCTTGTGCTCGATCTGGTTCGAGTAGATCGCGCCCGAGAAGAGCTCGGGCACCGTGACCTGGATGATTCGCTTGCCGTGCAGGGTCCGCCGCGCGAGCGAGCCGTCTCGCCGCGCCATCGCCCGCGCGAGCATCCTGACCACCGTGCCCTTGCCGACGCCATCCTCACCGACGAGCACCGGCTGCAGCCGCCCCTCGAGCGCGCAGGCCAGATCGTCGACGAGCGCGTGCCGCGGATGAGGCTCGAACCCCTGCTCGACCTCGGAGAGATCCGAGCCGAGGTTGTCGAGCTGCGCCGCGCTCTCGAGGATGTCGTCCCGTTCGGCCATGACTCAGGTGGCTCGGTAGCAATCGCCCATGGGCCTGCCTCCTTTCATTCGATAGACGCGCGGGACACTTCCGCTCTGACGGCTTACTTGTCGTACAGGAACGCCTCCGCCTTGCGCATGGCCTCGGCCGCGGAGGAAGCCCGCCCGCACGAGGACCATCCCGCGTAGGCGACGTAGACCTCGTGCGACGCCGGGTCCCACTTCACCTCGTAGCTCCGACCCGACCCGGCCTTCACCCTTCCGATCACCTCGGCGCTCATCTCGATCTCCTCGTGCGGGTCAATCCGTGAAGACGGCAGGACTCGCTGCGACGCGCGGCGGCGGTGGCGACAGCTCCGTCACCGCGGCGACCGAGAGCCGCCCGGCCGCGCTTCGTCGGATCGTGAAGAACTGGATCAGGTCGGCCTCCGGGACGACGACGGCGACGACGGCGAACCCCCGAGCCGCCTCGCGGTCGGCCGGTCGTCGAACGCGAGCGGCGAGCCCGAGCGCGAGATCGCGACGATGGCCGTGCCGGTCCCCGGCGTCACTCGTCGCGGTCACGAGCGGGTACGCGGTCGGGCCGAACGCCAAGCTGAGAGGGCCGAGGCTCAGGTCCGAGGGATCGCGGTCCCGCTCGGCGAGGTGGCGCACCGTCTGACGCGTGGCCAGCTCCCGGAGCGGGCGCAAGGTCGCGGCCGCGAGCGGATCGATCGTGAGCTCCCGGCTGCTCGCGGATCGTGACGTGGCGAGCAAGGTGGACAGAAGCAGGTCGACTCCTCCTTCGGTCTCGTGGTCACCGGGCAAGAGCGTCCCTTGCAGGGCGAGCCGGACGCCGCCGTACCCACCAGGGCCACGACCGACGATCTGGAAGCTGGCCCGCCGCCGCCCGCGCAGGCGCAGCGTCTCGCGAGTGTCGGTAACCGTGTCCATGGCGATGACGAGGGTGTCGTCCTCGCCCGCGCTCGACAGGGCCTGCTGGCCCGTCACGCGGAGCGCGGTCGGTCGCACGAAGGGGAATCGCTCCTCGACCTCCCGCGCGAGCCGCGCCGCCCGGTCCTCCTGCGGGTCGGCCAGGATGAAGCGGTCGGAGTAGCCCCGAACCACCGCCTCCGGCAGCGCCCGCACGATGCTCGTGCCGCCCCGGTGGTTGCCGTACAGGTTCAGCCCGCTCATGGTCGCTGTCCCGGGTGCTTCGGCCCCCTCGCCCTCGCGAGTTCAAGGGGAGAGGGCGGGGGTGAGGGGTTCGGCGCGCCGGCGCGCGCGTCCAGGGCGACCGCCGTCCGCGAGCGTTCGATCCCGGCAGAGCCCTCGCAGGTCGAGTGCATCGTCAGTTCCCTGACCCCCATCGCAGCGAACGCCTCCTGCCAGGCTTGCTTGATGCGCGCGGCCTGCCTGGCGTCGAACGGCCCCGCCGCCGGCCCGCGCTGGTGGTGGAGCCCGCAGACCCGAACGGGCACGCCGTGCAGGTCCGCCGCGAGCCCCTCCGCCCGGAGCCACGCGGCGAACGCGCCCACTCCAGGGGCGGAGCGCTCGAAGTTCCATGGGCCCCGAGGTGTCTGCTCGCGCATGTCCGAGAGGACGACCATGGAGCGGCGTCCCTGACGCTCGGCGAGCTCGGAGGCCGCGACGCTGATCGCTTCCGCGATCGCCGACGCCTGTCCCGGCAGAGTCTCGGAGGGCCACGCACCGAGCTCGGCGCGTGCGCCGAGGAGCACGGCGACCCGCTCGCCGGCCCGCAGCGCTGGGACGGACAGTGAGTAGGCGGACTCGACCGTGTCCCGTGACCTGCCGCCCACGTACACGCTGAACGTTGCGCCCGGCGCCGCGCCGCCCTCCGCCGCCCAAACGTCGAACGCCGCCATGATGCGCGGCGCGTCGCAGGCGGCCCCGAGCGTGGAGCTCGAACGGTCGCACACCAACGCGGTGTGCAGCGGATCGCGACCGGTCAGGGCGGTCCAGCTCGCGACGCTCGCGGAGTCGACCCCGAGCACGCGCACGGTCTCGGTCTCTGCCGGATCGCTCCCGGACAAGGACGCCCCTATCGGAAGGCGAGCATCCCGGGGCGAGAGTCGGCCACTGCTCGCGGCCCTGTCGCGCCCGACCGTCGTGAACGCGGCCTTCGCGTCGAGCACTCCGGGACCCCACGACTCGGGCACGCGCGCGAGGAAGTGCAGCTCGTGCGAGCGGCGATCGGCCCCGGCCACCCACACCGAGAACGTGGAGCCCGGCTCGGAGAGTGCCTCGCCCGCCCACGCATCGAACGCCTCCGCACGCTCCGTCCCGCTGCACGCCGGCCCGCCTCGGTCCGGGTCTCCGAGGCAGACGACTGCCTGGCGAATCGGCCGGTCGGAGCCCGACGCCCCTGCCGGCGAGCAAGCAGCCTGCGCCAGGACCGCGACGGCGACGATCGCGAGACCAATGGCGGAACCGCTCCCGACGCTAGCCACATTGCGACGCGTCCGCGACATTCAATGCCCTCCGCTCGATCGACGTGGGGACGCGCGCGGATCTGACTCGTGCCCGCCGTTCTCGAACAGCGCCGGGTACGTCCCGCTCTGCTCCGGCTCCCACGCACCGGCTCGCGACCCGCCTTGCGGCTCCGCCAGGTGCTCGGCGCCGCGCCTGCGGGCGTGCCGGAGGAAGTACTGCCGGTCCTGCTCGAGCGCCGCGACGAGGCTCCCCACGAAGGCCGCCGCGTAGCGCCGCTCCGTCTCGACCTGCGTGCGCACCTCCTGCTCGGCCGCCTGGGCTTCGGCGTTGAGCGCGCGGAGCTTCTCGCGAGCGGCTTCGCGTGCGGCCTCGAGCGCCTCCCGCTGCCGGCTCGCGCGCCGGGCGAGCTCCTCGTGGCGATCCCGCTGGCTCAGCCGTCCTTCCTCGGCCGCGTCCCAGGCGGACTGCTCCTCCCGGACCCGGCGGCGCTCGCGCACCATCGCCCGGATCCACTCGCCCAGCCGGACCAGCGCGACGAGCACCGCGACCCCGAGCGCCGGGAAGAGGTAGGCAGGCGTGGCGCCGCCTGCTGCGCCCGCGCCCTGCACGCGCGCGCCGACTGACGCATCGCGGAGCCGCGCCGACGCCGCGGCCAGGCCGTCACGCATCTCGGCGATCCCGAGCACGGTGGCGAGGATGAGGCCGCCCATGGCGAGCGCTCCGAGCGCCGTCGCGACGCGGGTCCCGGCATCGCCCCCGCCCCGCGCCGCGTCCGACAGGGCTCGGTAGGCCCAGTGGGCGACGATGAACATCGAGGCAGTCGCGACGGCCGCAAAGGCGAACCCCGCCACGAGCCCGAGGCGCGCGCTCCCACCCAGCCGCGCCGTGTCGATTCCGATGGTGTTCAGGTACGGCAGCGCGAACTGATAGCCCTCCGCGACCACGAAGAACGCCGCGACCAGGGCGAGCCCGAGGATCCCCCACGGGAAGGTCAGCCGGTCGCGCCCGCGCGCCTCCGCCGTCCGCGCCGCGGTCGACGAGAGCGCGCTCGTGCCCTCGCCGATCGCCGCCTGCGTCCCGGCCTCGAGCTCGCCCAGTCGATCGCCCGTCTCCAGGATCCGCGCGGTCAGACCCCCCGCCTCCTCTTCGCGCTCCTGGAGCTCGCGCGCGAGCCCCCACGCCCGGGTCTCCCGCATCGCGCGCAGCCACCGCACCTGGGCCTCGAGCGGCCCCGCGCCGCCCGCCTCGCGCACGCCCGCCGGATCGTCGAGGAGTCGCGCGAGCGGGTGTCGCTCCGCGTCGGGGTTGTCCTCGACCGCGACGCGCCCGTCGCCGTCAATCACCACGAGCCTCGGCAGAGGCTGGCGATTCTGCGGCGCCAGCGCGAGATACTGCGCCAGCCGGTAGGAAAGGAGCTCCCGCTGGTGCACCCCGGCCCGGACGGCGCGCCACCCGTCCCACCACGACGCGAACCGCGACCTCCGGATCGGCGCCGGGAACTGGCGGACGACGAGACCGTCGCTGACGTCGTGCGAGGCCCGGGTCGATCGGGATCGTCGGAGGAAAGCCATGTCGACTTGGAGGACGACCCTCCGAGCGAGGATCTGACGGCCAGTGCGATCGCGCGAGCGCGAATCTGGCCGCGGCGGAGATGTCAGACCGACCACGCACAGAACGGTTCCGTCGAGGGTGCGCCGGAGCGGAATCCGTTCGTGGGCCGCTGGAACACGGATGCGGCGCGCGCTAGAGTCTGGGAGTGCGCAGCGTAGACGAGATCATGGAGGAGGTCCGGCGACTGCCGGCTCGGGACCGACGAGAGATCGCCGAAGCACTGGAACGCGAGCTCGCCGGCGAGCAACCGGCCCAGGACCAGCGCGCCGCCGCGCTGGCTCACTGGCTGTCCCTCGCCGGCACGGGGCATTCCGATTTCTCTGACGTCGCGACCGACAAGTATCGCCACCTCGGCGAAGCCTACGCGGCCGACGAGTGAGCGAGGTCTTCGTCGATTCGGGTGGCTTCTTCGCGTACCTCGTCCTCGAGGACGCGGCACACGAGCGGGCCGTGAAGGCGTTCGACCGCGTGCAGACGGAAGGTAGCTCGCTCGTCGCGACGAACGCGGTTCTGTTCGAGACGCACGCGCTCATCCTCAGTCGCGCAAGAGATGGCCGAGATCTCGCCCTTCGCTTCCTCGACAGCGTCCTCATGGGGCTCTGCAGGGTCGAGCGCGTGACGCGGCTGGACGAACAGCACGCGCTGGACCTGATTCGCAAGCAGCAAGACAAGGCTTTCTCGTACTGCGATGCTCTGAGCTTCGTCGTGATCGAGAGGCTCGGAATCGAGCAGGCGATCGCCTTCGATCGGCACTTTCGACAGTACGGGCGCCTCACCCTGCTCTGAGCGGTTCGACGGTGTGCCGTCTTCGGGCGGGGTTGCGGGATCAATGGATCCCGAACGGAGACGACAATGGCCCCAGAGCCTTCCTCTGCACCGCTCCGCCTCCAGCAGCTCGTGGGCGCGGCCGAACGCCTCGCGCGCAGGACGCCGACCGACGCCAACCGGCCCGACTGGCTCGCGCTGGTCGAGCAGGCGCGCGATCGTCTCGCACAGCGACCGTTCGTGCCGCTGCCCCTCGACGCCTTCGTCCTAGTCGACAACGGCAAGGAACGGATCGTCGCGTCCGCTCGTCCGGCCGACCGCATCATCGAGGAGGCTCTGGTCCCCATCTTGAACCGCGCCCTCGAGCCCGCGTTGCTCCCCTGCGTGCACGGCTACCGGCCAGGCCGATCCACGGTCACTGCCGCGGCCGAGGCCTCGCAAGCGGTCGGCGCCGGCCGCCGCTCGATCGCGCTCCTCGACGTCGCCGACTACTACGGATCGATCGACCGTGAGATCCTGCGCGCGAAGCTCGCCGCCCTGCTCGCGCCGTCGCTCGTCGAGCTGCTCCACGCGCTGATCTGCGCGCCGCTCTGCCTGCGAGGAGAGATGATCCGTCCGAGCCTCGGGATCCCGCTCGGACGGGCCGTCTCCCCGCCGCTGGCCAACGCCTACGCGGTCGATCTCGACGCCGAGATGCAGGGGCACGACGTCGCCTACCTCCGGTACGCGGACGACATCTTCATCGCGGCGCGAACGCCCGAAGAGCGTGACGCCGCCGAGGCACGGCTCGGCGAGGCGCTGGCGCGGCTCGCGCTCCGGGTCCGCCACGACAAGACGAGGCGCTTCTGCTTCGACGGGTCGCCCTTCGTCTACCTCGGCCACACCGTCGACGACCGAGGCGTCTACGAGCGAATCACCGGCGCCCGCCTGGAGCGGCTCACGAGAGCGATCGGCCCGAGGCGAGACGCGCCGCCCGACGGAGCCGGCACATCACCTCACGAAGCCGACGCCGGCGAGTGCTTCCCGAGCCTTCGCCAGCACACCCTGTACGTCACCGAGCCGGGCCTCTACCTGCGGACGTCCCAGGGCCTGGTCATCGTCCAGCGCGGCAAGGACGTCGTCCGCGAGATCCCGCTGCACCGCCTCGACCGCGTGCTGATCCTGGCCGGAGCCTCCTTCTCGAGCGGGTTCGTCTCCGGCTGCGTCTACCACGGCATCCCCGTGCTCTTCTTCGTCGGCAAGGGCAAGGCGTACGGGAGCCTCGTCTCCGGCGGCATGCCGAACCCGCTGCGCCTGCGCGCCCAGTACGACCTCGTCGCGGACCCACACCGCCGCCTCGCGCTCGCACGCGCCATCGTCGACGCGAAGCTCTCGGCGATGCTGCGCCGGCTCGCGAACGCGAACGCCGAGCTCGCCGAGGCCGCCCGCGAGCGCATCCGGCAGACCCACGCCGCGCTCCACCGAGCAACCGACGCCGAGAGCCTGCGCGGCTATGAGGGCGCGGCCACGAAGGCCTATTACGAGGGCTTCGCGACGAGGATCCGCCGGCAAGGCTTCGAGCTCCACGGCCGCACGAGGCGCCCGCCCCGCGATCCGATCAACAGCCTCCTGTCCTTCGCGTACTCGCTCCTCTTCGGCGAGATGCAGACGGTGCTCCTCGCCCACGGCCTGGACCCGCACCCGGGCGTCCTGCACGATTTGCACCGCAACCACCCGGCGCTCGCCTCCGATCTGATCGAGCCCTACCGCATCCTCGTGGCCGACTCCTTCGTCCTCGCGCTCGTCAACAACCGCCAGGTCGCGCCCGACGGCTTCGAGCGGCACGCGACCGGCGGCGTTTACATGACGAGGGACACCTCGCGCGTGGTCCTCGCCGCGTACGAGTCCTTCATGGACCGCCCGTCCGGCGGAGGGCGCGGCTCCGGCTCGCCGAGGCTCTTGATCGATGCGGCCGCGCGCGCGATGCTCCGGGTCGTCCTCGGGGAGACCGACGACCTCGTCCTCCCCCTCGCCGACCGGCTCATTGACAACCAGACGAACCCCGACAGCCCCCCCGACACGGAGGAGCCACAGCCATGAGCACGCCAGCCCTCGTCGTGATCGTGTACGACGTGACGGACGACGCCCGACGCGGCAGGCTCCACGCGCTCCTCAAGCAGTACGGCGTGCCGGTCCAGAAGAGCGCCTTCGAAGCGCGCCTCACCCCCGCGGAACGCTCCCGCCTCCTCGAGCGCGTCGCCCCCCTCCTGCAGCCGACCGACCGCTTCGTCATGTACGCGGTCCCCGCGAGCCACGAGCCCCAGATCGCCGAGCTCGGCGTCCCCCGCCCCCGGGTCTTGGTGCCCAGGTACTACGTCGTATGACAGCGTTCACCCATCCGCCTTCAACGGCCCTACCAAACGCCACCAATCTCACCGAGGCTGTGAACCCCGCAGAACCACAGGAGATTGGCCTTCCAGGACTTGCGCGCACCGCGCGTGGCGCGCCGCGCAAAAGGGGGTTGTGGTAGAGTGCCCTGCAACCCTGTGAACACCGCCAAGATTCTGACCCCGCTCCTTCTGAGGGGTCAGCCCCGACGAGGGGATTGAGACGTCTTACGACCCGTGGATCCGCAAGCCGCAGCACAGCCTTCTGAGGGGTCAGCCC
>JACRGJ010000098.1 GCA_016212425.1 Micrococcales bacterium
AGCGGGGCTTCCGGCGACCGCGCGGAGCAGGGTGGACTTGCCGGCGCCGTTCGGTCCGACGAGCGCGGTCAGCGCTCCCGCGGGGGCGGTGAGGTGCGCATCCGTCACCACGGTCCGCCCGCCGAGCGCCACGGTCACCCCCTCCGCGCGCAGGCCGGCGCCGGCGCTCACGCCTCGCTCCTGCGCCGCGCGAGCAGCACCGCGAACACCGGCGCCCCGACCAGAGCGGTCACGATGCCCACCGGCAGCTCGCGCGGATCGAAGAGCGAGCGCGCCAGGGTGTCGGACCAGATCAGGAAGACCGCGCCGGTCAGGGCCGAGAGCGGCAGGAGCGCGCGGTGCGCGGGTCCGACGAGCAGCCGGACCGCGTGGGGCAGCACGAGGCCGACGAAGCCGATGGCTCCGGACACCGAGACCATCGCCCCGGTGAGCACCGCGGTCAGGGACAGCAGGATCCACCGGGTGCGCCCGACGGCGATGCCGAGGCTGGCCGCGGCGGTGTCGCCGAAGGCGAACGCGTCGAGGATGCGCCCGGTCGCGGCGATCGGCGCGCCGACC
This sequence comes from Micrococcales bacterium, assembly GCA_016212425.1. Taxonomy (GTDB): domain Bacteria; phylum Actinomycetota; class Actinomycetes; order Actinomycetales; family Microbacteriaceae; genus Schumannella. Next base: position 559 of record JACRGJ010000098.1, read on the forward strand.
ACGAGCAGCGCGAGGCCGGCCACCGCGAACTCCGGCCACCGCGCCCCCGCGAGAGAGCCGAGCAGCCACCCGACGATCTGCTGGTACGCGTCGCCGGTGGCGGTCCAGAAGATGACGAAGCTGGTGATCGCGCCGAGGAGCGCCGACACCGCGACCCCGGCGAGCACCGTGCGGGTCGGGGTGAGCGCGCCGAGCGCTCCCGCGAGCCCGAGGGTCGCGACGAGGGCGAGCAGCGCCCCGCCGAACGCGGCGATCGGCAGCAGCAGGGTGACGCCGAGCAGGAAGACGCTGACCGCCCCGAGGGAGGCGCCGGAGGACAGCCCGAGCAGGTACGGATCGGCCAGCTGGTTGCGGGTCAGTGCCTGCATCACCGCACCGGAGAGGGCCAGGCCCGCCCCGACCACGGCCGCGGTCAGCACGCGCGGCATCCGGAGCTGCCAGACGATCCCGTCCTCGAGCGCGCCGAGCGGGGAGGCGCCGATTCCCAGGTGCGCCAGGATGCTGCCCCACACCTGGGACAGCGTGAGCGGCGCGGGCCCGATGCCCACCGCGGCCACGACGGAGATCACGAGCGCGGCGGCGAGGACGAGCCCCGCGGCCGCGGCCCGCCTCCGCTGCGCCGCCGGCGTCACGGCGTGCGGATCTCCTTCAGCTGCGCGGTGAGCGAGCGCACTGCGTCGACGCTGCGCACCCCCGCCTCCGACGCCGGGAACGGCAGGGTGAGGTAGCGACGGTTCTTCACCGCGCCGAGCTGCGCGGTCGCGGGATTCTTCTCGAGGGCGTCGATCTTGGCCTGCGCGGTGTTCCAGTCCGCATCCACGAGCACGATGACGTCGGGGTCGTCGGCGACGATGGACTCCCAGCCGAGGGTGGTCCAGGTCTGCTTCACGGAGCCCGCGATGTTCGTGAGCCCTGCGGCCTCCAGCACCATCTGTGGCGCGCCGATGCCGGCGCCGACGTACGGCGTCTGATCGCCGGAGGAGTACCAGAGCGCGGTCAGCTTGCGCGTGTCGGGCTTGACGGCGGCGAGCTGCTTCTCCTGCGCGGCCACAAGTCGGCCGGCGCGGTCCGCCACGCCGAAGATCCGCCCGGCCTCCCGGATCTCGGCGAACACGTTCGTGAAGGTGAGCTTGCCGGGCTGCCCCGCGCTGCGGCACGCGGCCGGCTGCACGTAGGAGGCGACGCCCAGGGAGGTCAGCTCCGACCGCGCTCCGGCGCTCTGCGGCGTGAACGCCGACTCCCAACCCGAGTACACCAGATCGGGCTTCAGGCCGAGGGTCGCCTCTTCGCTCGGGAACTGCTCGGCCAGACGCGGCAGGGTCGCCGCGTCGGCCTTCCACCGCGCCGGCACCGGACCGTCCTGGAACGCGGTGCCGACGATCCGGTCCCGCAACCCGAGCGCGAGCATCAGCTCGATCGAGGTGGACTTGATCGCGACGACGCGCTGCGGAGCCGCCTCGATCCTCTGGCGATAGCCGCAGTTGGTGAGCGTGACGGGGCGGTAGGCGGATGCGGACGCCGGGGGAGGTGTCGGGGCTGCGGCGCTCGGGGCGGTCGCGCAGCCGGCGAGCAGCGCGAGCAGCGCAATACCGCCGATCGCGATCCCGGCGGAGCGGGCAGGACGGGGTGGGGTGGATCGGGACACGGTGGACCTCCGGGGTCGGGAGCGGATGCCGGCGAGACGCAGACGTGCCGGCGGCCGAGCCGTCCAGATCCGGGCGGCGATCCGGAGCCAGATCGGGCGCCGGGGTCGTGGCCTCAGCCTACCGGCGCGACGCGCGGGATGCCGCGGGGGACAATGGGGGGGTGAGCTGGCAGGTCGTGGTCCCCGTGAAGTCCTCGGACGCGGCCAAGTCCCGGCTCGGCGCGAGCCCCGCCCTCGCCCTCGCGATCGCGGTGGACACGGTCGCGGCGGTGGCCGCGGCTCCGGGGGTCGGACGCGTGGTCGTGGTGACCGCCGATGAGGGCGTGGCGTGGGAGCTGCGGGGGATCGACGGCGTGCAGGTGGTCCCCGAACTCGCGTCGGAGGGCATCGCATCCGCGGTGTCGCTGGGGCTCGACATGATCGAGGAGACCGAGGACCGCGCCATCCTGCTCGGCGACCTGCCCGCCCTGGCATCCGAGGATCTGGCGGCCGCCCTGGCCCTCGCCTCCCGGGTAACGCGCGGGTTCGTGCCCGATCGCGAGGGCGGCGGCACCACGATGGTCACCGCGACGGCCGGGAGCGAGTTGCTGCACCGCTTCGGCGCCGGCTCCGCGGCGCGCCACGCCGCCCTGGGTCTGGTGCGGCTCGGAGTGCCGAAGGACTCCACCCTCCGCCGCGACGTGGACACGCCCGAGCACCTCGATGCCGCCCGGGCGCAGGGCCTCGGCCCTCGGACGCTCGCCGCCCTGGCCGCCGGGCCCGGCTCCGGCGAGGACCCGCCCCTCCAGCCCTGAGCCCGCGCCCCTGGGCTCCGGGCCCTCCGGGTTCCCTCCGCGCCCTCCGTGTTCCCCGCCCCCGCCCTCCGGGTCCCCTCCCCGCGGCTCCGCACCCTCCGGTTCCCCGCCCTCCGTGTTCCCCGCCCCCGCCCTCCGGGTCCCCTCCCCGCGGCTCCGCACCCTCCGGTTCCCCGCCCTCCGAGTTCCCTCCCGCCCTCCGGGTCCCCTCCCGCCCTCCGGGTTCCCTCCCCGCCGAGAGGCCACGACCCGCCGCTACGCCCCGATCCGTAGCGGCGTGTCGTGGCCTCTCGCGAAGCGTGGGGAATGCGGATCCGGGCCCGGGTTCACACCCCCCCCGGGTCCGCGCCCCCGGGTTCCCTACCCGCCCGGGCTCCTCTCCCCATTCCCCTTCCTCCCGGGGGAATCCCCTCGCCCTTCCCCGCCGAGAGGCCATGACACGCCGCTACACCGTGATACGTAGCGGCGTGTTGTGGCCTCTCGCGAAGCGGGTGGACGAGGGAGGTGTGCGGGGGTGTGCGCGGGAGGTGCGAGGGAGCGTGCGCGGAGGGCCCGCGGGCGTGTGCGCGGGAGAGGTGCGCGGGGGGTGCGCGGGGGAGGTGCGCGGAGGTGGGCGGGAGGTGCGCGGAGGTGCGCGAGGGAGGTGCGTGGCGGGGTGCAGAGGGAGCGCGGGAGGGAGGGGTCCGAGGGGGGTCAGCGGATGCCCGCGAGCGCGAGCGCCGCCGCCACCACGTCGGCCGAGGTGTCGTCCCCGCGCAGCCACAGCGGCGCCGCGGCCGAGCGGATGCCGGCGCTCTCGACCGCGGGCACGAGCGCCGCATCCTCCTCCGCCATCAGCCACGCGTCGAGCACCCCGCCCGAGTTGCGGGCGCCGTACCACCGCGCCACGGCATCCGCCGCGGTCTCCACGCCGATCGCACTGAGGCAGGCATCCGCCATCCCCCGCACCACCGCGCCGCCGATGATCCCCGACACGCCCACGACGGGGGCCGCGGTCGTCGCGAGGGCCGAGCGGATGCCGGGGATGCCGAGGATGGTGCCGATCGAGACCACCGGGTTGGAGGGGGCGACCAGCACCACGTCGGCCTCTGCGAGCGCGGCGGTCACTCCCGGTGCGGGAGCCGCCGAGGACACCCCGCGCTGCTCGAACCCGAGCGCGGGGATCGCCGCCCGGTGGCGCGTCCACCACTCCTGGAAGTGCAGGGTGCCGGATGCGGTCATCACGTGCGTCTCGGCCTCGTCGTCGGTCGCGGGCAGCAGCCGCACCCCCAGCGGCCACCGCGCCGTCAGCCGCGCGACGACGGCCGAGAGCGGGACGCCCTCCCGCAGCCATCCGGTCCGGGCGATGTGCGCGCCGAGGTCGAGGTCGCCGAGGGTGAACCACGGCCACCCGGCATCCCAGGCGCGCAACTCGGCCGCCACCCGGTCGCTCTCGCCGACGCGGCCCCAGCCGCGCTCCGTGTCGTTCACCCCCGCCAGCGCGTACATGATCGAGTCGAGGTCGGGGGTGATCCGCAGCCCGGTCAGCCACATGTCGTCACCGGTGTTGACGATCGCGGTGATCTCCGCATCCGAGCCGAGGGCATCCGGAGCGGCGCGCCGCGCCCAGGCCCGCACCCCGAGGAGGAAGCGCGCTCCTCCGACACCCCCGGCCAGCACCGCGATCCGCACCGGACGACGCTAGCCGACCCGCCCGTGCGCCACTTCCCTCCGCGCGCATCCGCGTCCTAGGTTGCAGGTACGCCGGCGACGACGCCGCGTTACGCGCTCGACACGGGCCGTAACGGCCGGGAAACGTCGACGGCACAGGATGCAACCACCCCCGATCCGTCAGGAGCCCCCATGCCCGTCGTCCGCGCCGCCATCACCCAGACCACCTGGACCGGCGACAAGGGGTCCATGCTCGACAAGCACGAGGGATTCGCGCGGGATGCGGCGGCCGACGGTGCACAGGTCGTCTGCTTCCAGGAGCTGTTCTACGGCCCCTACTTCGGCATCACCGAGGACAAGGCCTACTACCGCTACGCGGAGCAGGCCGACGGGCCGATCGTGCAGCGCTTCGCGTCGCTGGCGAAGGAACTCGGCACGGTGCTGATCCTCCCGATCTACGAGGAGGACATCACCGGGGTGTACTACAACACCGCGGTGGTGGTGGATGCCGACGGCCGCATCCTCGGCAAGTACCGCAAGCACCACCTGCCGCACCTCGACCGGTTCTGGGAGAAGTTCTACTTCCGGCCCGGCAACCTCGGCTATCCGGTGTTCGACACCGCGGTCGGCAAGGTCGGCACCTACATCTGCTACGACCGGCACTTCCCGGAGGGCTGGCGGGAGCTGGGCCTGAACGGCGCGCACATGGTCTTCAACCCGAACGCGACCAAGCCCGGGCTCAGCAACCGGCTGTGGGAGGTGGAGGGTCCCTGCGCGGCGGTGGCGAACGGCTACTTCGTGCTGCAGCCCAACCGGGTGGGCCGGGAGGACAACGAGTACGGCGAGCTGGCGGTCGACTTCTACGGCACCAGCCAGGTGATCGACCCGCGCGGGAACTTCGTGGGCGAGCGGGGCTCGAGCGAGCACGAGGAGGTGCTCATCCGCGACCTCGACCTCGACATGGTGCAGCAGATGCGCGACGACTGGCAGTTCTACCGCGACCGCCGACCCGACTCCTACACGGGGATCGCGAAGCCGTAGCGGCACCGGCAGACAGCGCAAGGAGAGAACGCAGTGGGCACCACCCTGATCACCGGCGGCACGGTCGTCAACGCGACCGGCACGGCCGAGGCCGACATCCTGATCGACGGGGAGCGCATCGTCGCGGTCCTCGCCCGCGGCTCGCGGCTGCTCGGCGCCGACCTCGCCTCGAGCGTCGACACCGTCCTGGACGCGACGGGCAAGTACGTCATCCCCGGCGGCATCGACGCGCACACGCACATGCAGCTGCCGTTCGGCGGCACCAACGCCTCCGACACCTTCGAGACGGGCACCCGGGCGGCAGCCTGGGGCGGCACGACGACGATCGTCGACTTCGCCGTGCAGCGCACCAGCGAGCGGGTCCAGGACGGCCTGGCCGCCTGGCACGAGCTCGCGGCCGGCAACTGCGCGGTCGACTACGGGTTCCACCAGATCGTCGGCGGCGTCGACGACGACTCCCTCGCGGCGCTGCGCGGACTCGCCGACGAGGGCATCTCCAGCTACAAGCTCTTCATGGCCTACCCGGGGGTCTTCTACTCCGACGACGCGCAGATCGTGAAGGCGATGCAGGTGGCCGCCGACACCGGCCTGCTCACGATGATGCACGCCGAGAACGGGCCCGCGATCGACGTGCTCGCGGCGCAGCTGGTGGAGCAGGGCAAGACCGATCCCTACTTCCACGGCATCGCCCGCGCGTGGCAGCTGGAGGAGGAGGCGACGCATCGCGCGATCATGCTCGCCGATGTCACCGGCGCGCCGCTGTACGTCGTGCACGTCAGCGCGAAGCAGGCGGTGGCGCAGATCGCGACGGCGCGGGATGCCGGGCGCAACGTGTTCGGCGAGACCTGCCCGCAGTACCTCTACCTCTCCCTGGAGGAGCAGCTGGGCGCCTCCGGCGCCGAGTGGGGCGGCTTCGAGGGGGCGAAGTGGGTGTGTTCGACCCCGTTGCGCTCCCGGGCGGAAGGGCACCAGGACTCGATGTGGCAGGCCCTGCGCACCAACGACCTGCAGATGGTCTCCACCGACCACTGTCCGTTCTGCATGAAGGACCAGAAGGAGCTCGGCCGGGGCGACTTCCGCGCCATCCCGAACGGGATCGGCTCGATCGAGCACCGGATGGACCTCATGTATCAGGGCGTCGTGACCGGCGGGCTGACCCTGCCCCGATGGGTGGAGCTGACCGCCACCACCCCGGCGCGGATGTTCGGCATGTACGGCACGAAGGGCGTCCTTCAGCCGGGCGCCGACGGCGACGTGGTGATCTACGACCCCGCCGGCCACACCTCGATCGGCGTGGACGCGACCCACCACATGAACATGGACCACTCGGCGTGGGAGGGCTTCGAGATCGACGGGCACGTGGATGTCGTGCTCAGCCGCGGCAGGGTGATCAAGGATGCCTCCGGCTACGTCGGGCGGAAGGGCGACGGGCGCTTCGTCAAGCGCGGCCTGTCGCAGTACCTGGTGTAGCGCGATGGACTTCGGAGCGGTCCTGCAGACCAACCCGCCCGCGTGGCGGACCGTGCAGCTGGCGAAGCTCGCCGAGGCGCACGGCTTCAGCCACGTCTGGACGTTCGATTCGCACCTGCTCTGGCAGGAGCCCTACGTCATCCACAGCCAGATCCTCGCCGAGACGAAGCGGATCACGGTCGGGCCCTTCGTCACGAACCCCGCGACCCGCGACTGGACGGTCACGGCATCCGTCTTCGCGACCCTCAACGAGATGTACGGCAACCGCACCATCTGCGGCATCGGGCGGGGCGACTCGGCGGTCCGCGTGACGAACGGCAAGCCGGTGACGATGCGCGAGCTGCGGGAGTCGATCCACGTCATCCGTGAGCTCGCCAACTGCCGGGAGGTCGAGTACAAGGGCTCGACGCTGCGCTTCCCGTGGGCGCAGGACTCCCGCCTCGACGTGTGGGTCGCCGCCTACGGGCCGATGGCGCTGAAGCTGACCGGCGAGGTGGGCGACGGGTTCATCCTGCAGCTGGCGGATGTCGACATCGCCAAGTGGATGATCGCCACCGTCCGCGACGCGGCCGAGAAGGCGGGCCGCGACCCCGACTCGATCGCCTTCTGCGTCGCCGCGCCGATGTACATCGGCGAGGACACCGCCGAGAGCCGGGCGCACATGCGCGACCAGTGCCGCTGGTTCGGCGGGATGGTCGGCAACCACGTCGCCGACATCGTCGCGAAGTACGGAGCGGCCGGCTCCTCCGACGGGGTGGGTGCCGTGCCGCCGGCGCTGACCGACTACATCGCCGGCCGGCAGGGCTACGACTACAACGAGCACGGCCGGGCCGGGAACACGCACACCGCCTTCGTGCCCGACGAGATCGTGGACCGCTTCTGCGTGCTCGGCACCGCGGAGCAGCACGTCGAGAAGCTCGAGCGGCTCCGCGAGCTGGGCGTCACCCAGTTCGCCGGCTACCTGCAGCACGACAGCAAGGAGGAGACCCTCCGCGTGTACGGCGAGACCGTCATCCCCGCCCTCCGCGACCACGTGACGGCGAAGGCATGACGGCGCGCTCCCTCACGCGGGTGCGCGCGCTGCTCCTCGGTCTCGGCGGCATCGTGCTGGTCGGGGTGGCCTGGGACCTGTACGCGAGTTTCGGCCCGGATGCCGGCGTGCAGCTGGGCGGCGTGCTCGTGCTGCCGCGCGCCTCCGCGACGGCGATGCCGTCCGTCGGCTCGATGTTCGGGCGCCTGCTCGACCCGGTGGCCTCGGGCCCCGGGTCGCCGCTGCTGCTGACCGCGGTGATCCAGGCGAGCCTCGTCACGCTCGGCGTCGCCGCCCTGGGCTGGGTCGTCGGCATCGTCGTCGGCCTCGCCCTCGCGCTCCTGATGCAACGCTTCCGCACCGCCGAGTCGGCCCTCCTGCCGTGGGTGATCCTGTCTCAGACGGTGCCGCTCATCGCGCTCGCACCCCTCGTCGCCGGGCTCATCTCCACGGCGCGGGTCGGCGGTCAGGCGCCGCCGCTCTGGGTCTCGGTGGCGATCATCGCGAGCTACCTCTCCTTCTTCCCCGTCAGCGTCGGAGCCCTGCGCGGGCTCGAGAGCCCCGAGCGCGCTCACGTCGACCTGCTGCGGGCCTACGCGGTGGGCTGGTGGCCGACCATCGTGCGCCTGCGCTTCCCGGCATCCGTGCCCTACCTGCTCTCCTCGCTCCGCCTGGCCGCTGCGAACTCCGTCGTCGGCGCGGTGGTGGCGGAGGTCGCGATCGGCATGGACGGCGGCATCGGGCGGATGATGCTCAGCTACGCGCAGTCCTCCAGCGGTGATCCCGCCAAGGCGTTCGGCCCGATCTTCGGGGCCATCGCGGTCGGCCTCGTCTCCGCCGGCGTGGTCGCGCTCCTCGGCGCGGCCCTCGGCCGCTACCGCCGGGCGGAGGCGACCGCGTGAGCGCCGCGGTGCGGGTGCGGGGCGCGACGAAGACGTTCCCGGGACGCGGGCGAGCCGCGGGCGTCACCGCGTTGGAGAACATCGAGCTCCGGGTCGAGCCGGGACAGTTCGTGTCGCTCATCGGCCCCTCCGGATGCGGCAAGTCGACCCTGCTCCGACTCGTCGCCGACCTCGACCGGCCCTCCGCAGGCTCGATCGAGGTGTTCGGTGATCCGGCCGCCAAGGCACGGGTGAAACAGGCCTACGGCATCGCGTTCCAGCAGGCGGGGCTGCTCCCCTGGCGGACGGTGGCGGCCAACATCCGCCTGCCCCTCGAACTGCACCGGTTCCCGCCGGCGCGGCGGCACGCGCGGGTGGCCGAGCTGCTCGCGCTGGTGGGTCTCGAGGACTTCGCCGACCGCTACCCTGACCAGCTCTCCGGCGGCATGCAGCAGCGCGTCGCGATCGCGCGCGCGCTGGCGGAGAGCCCGGAGCTGCTGCTCATGGACGAGCCCTTCGGCGCGCTCGACGAGATGACACGCGAGCGGATGCAGGGCGAGCTGAAGCGCATCGCCGGCGAGACCGGCGCGGCCGTGGTCTTCGTCACGCACTCCATCCCGGAGGCGGTGTTCCTCTCCGACAAGGTCGTGGTCATGTCGCCCCGGCCCGGGCGGATCGTCGACGAGCTGCCGATCACCCTCGGCACCGGATCGGCAGCGGACGACGTGCGCGAGAGCGAGGCGTTCTTCCGACAGGTGTCGGCGGTGCGCGAGCTGCTGCACGGCGTACCCGGCGCGGCACCGCGGGGGGTCGATCTGCGGTGAGGATCGCCCAGCGGATCCTCACCCCTGTCGTCTTCGGGGTGCTCGCGCTCGCCGTGTGGCAGCTGCTCGTGGTGGCGCTGAAGATCCCGCCGTTCGTGCTCCCCGCCCCGCTCGCGGTCGGCGCGGTGTTCCAGCTGCAGCTGCCGATCGTGGGGAACGGGATGCTCATCACCGGTCTCAACGCGCTGATCGGCCTGGTGCTGGGCACCGCTCTCGGGGTCGTGGGGGCGATCCTCGCGGCGTTCCTGCGGGCGATCGACGAGCTGGCCGCGCCGCTCGTAACCGCCCTGTCCGTGGTGCCGATCGTCGCGCTGGCTCCGGTGCTCTACACGATGTACGGCGCGGGGGCGCAGACCGCGCGGCAGTTCATCGCGGCGCTCGCGGTCTTCGTGCCGGTCTACGTGACGACGCTCCGCGGCCTCCGGCAGGTCGCTCCCGTCCACCGCGACCTGCTGCGGGCCTACGCCGCGACGAGGTGGCAGGCGACCCGCGCCGTCACGCTGCCGGGGGCCGTGCCCTACTTGTTCACCGGCATCCGCATCGCCTCCTCGCTCTCGGTGATCACCGCGCTGGTCGCGGAGTATTTCGGCGGTCCCGTGAACGGCCTGGCCAACGCGATCACGAGCGCCGCGGCCAACAGCAACTTCACCCTCGCCTACGCGTTCGTGCTCGGTGCGATCCTCGTGGGCCTCGTCTTCTTCGTCGGGGGGCTGCTCCTCGAGCGCCTCGCGACCCGCCACAGCATCACCTGACCCATCCGCACCACAGCCCCTGCACCACCCACATCAGGAGGAACACATGAACCGATCCCGGCGCATCGCGCTCGTGGCGGCGGTCGTCGCCACCGCCGCGCTCACCGTCAGCGGATGTTCGAGCTCCGGCACGACATCCGGGTCCGGCGGCTCCGCATCCGGAGGACTCACCAAGGTGACCCTGCAGCTGCAGTGGGTCGCCCAGGCCCAGTTCGCCGGCTACTACGCCGCCGTCGACCAGGGCTTCTACAAGAAGGCGGGGCTCGACGTCACGATCAAGGAGGCGGGCACCGACACGGTGCCCATCCAGTCGGTCGTGAAGGGCCAGGCCGACTACGCGATCTCCTGGGTGCCGAAGGTGCTCTCCTCGATCGAGCAGGGTGTCAACGTCACCGACGTGGCGCAGATCTTCGAGCGCAGCGGCACGACGCAGATCTCGATGAAGGACAAAGGCATCACCAGCGCCGCCGACCTCGAGGGCAAGAAGGTCGGCAGCTGGGGTTACGGCAACCAGTGGGAGCTGTTCGCCGGCATGCAGAAGGCCGGCATCAACACCGACTCGCAGATCTCGCTGGTGCAGCAGGCCTTCGACATGAAGGGCTTCCTCGCCGGCGACATCGACGCGGCGCAGGCGATGACCTACAACGAGTACGCGCAGGTGCTCGAGACGGTGAACCCGGCGACCGGCAAGCTCTACCAGCCCTCCGAGCTGAACGTCCTCAACTGGAACGACGAGGGTACCGCCATGCTCCAGGATGCGATCTGGGCCGATGCCGGTCGCCTCCAGAGCGACACGGCCTACCAGGACACCACGACCAAGTTCGTCAAGGCCTCGATCGAGGGCTGGGTGTACGCCCGCGACAACCCGCAGAAGGCGGCCGACATCGTCACCGCGGCGGGGTCGACCCTCGGCACCAGCCACCAGCTGTGGATGACGAACGAGGTCAACAAGCTCATCTGGCCCTCCACCGACGGGATCGGCGTCATCCGCGCCGGCCAGTGGAAGCAGACCGTGAGCATCGCCGAGAAGACGAAGGACAACACCGGCGCGACCATCGTCACGAAGGCTCCGCCGAAGTCCGCCTACGACAACACCTACGTGAAGAAGGCGCTGGCCCAGCTGAAGAAGGAGGGCGTCGACACGACGGGCGCATCCTTCACACCCCTCACGGTGGAGCTCAAGGAGGGCGGCAAGTAGCAGCCGACCCGGCTGTCGGCCGGGATCCGTTCCCGTCTTCGCTCGGGGGCGGCCCCCGCTGACCCCGTCGGCGTGCCCGATCTCGGCATCGGATGGTGCTCGTGATGCGCGTGGTGCTCATGTGCCGCATCCGTCCCGTCCGATGCCGAGATCCGGCCACTCGGCACCGGCACCCGGCATACGGCCTCTCGTCACCGGCCCCGCCACCCGCCACCGGCACCCGCCGCCCGCCTCGCGCCACGACCGGGGACGGGCGGCGGTAGCCTGCGGGGGTGACCGACCCGACCGCATCCGACCTCGACCTCACCCTCGAGCTCGACCGCGCCCACGTCTTCCACTCCTGGAGCGCGCAGGGCAGCCTGCAGCCCTTCGCCATCGCCGGCGCATCCGGCAGCGAGGTCTGGGACCTCGCCGGCACCCGCTACCTCGACTTCTCGAGCCAGCTGGTCAACACCAACATCGGGCACGGGCATCCGGCGGTCGTCGCGGCCATCAAGGAGCAGGCGGATCTGCTGCCCACCGTGGCGCCGGCGCACGCGAATCTGACCCGGGGTCGCGCGGCGCAGGCGATCCTCTCCCACGCCGGACCGGGCTTCGAGAAGGTGTTCTTCACCAACGGCGGAGCGGATGCCAACGAGAACGCGATCCGGATGGCGCGGCTCACCACCGGCCGCGACACGGTGCTCAGCACCTACCGCAGCTACCACGGCAACACCGGCGGGGCGGTGGTCGCGACGGGCGACTGGCGCCGTGTGCCGAACCAGTACGCCCGCGGGCACGTGCACTTCTTCGGCCCGTTCCTGTATCGCTCGGAGTTCTGGGCCGCCACCCCGCAGGAGGAGTCGGCGCGGGCGCTGCACCACCTCCGCCGGGTGATCGAGTCGGAGGGGCCTGCCTCGGTGGCCGCGATCCTCCTCGAGACCGTGCCGGGCACGGCCGGCGTGCTCGTGCCGCCGCCTGGCTACCTCGCCGGAGTCCGCGCGCTGTGCGACGAGTTCGGGATCGTCCTCATCCTCGACGAGGTGATGGCGGGCTTCGGCCGCACCGGCGACTGGTTCGCCTGGCAGAACCCGGAGCTGAACCCGGAGCGGATCGTGCCCGACCTGGTCACCTTCGCGAAGGGCGTCAACTCCGGCTACGTGCCGGCCGGCGGGGTCATCATCTCGGATCCGATCTCGCGCGCCTTCGACGACAGGGTGTTCCCCGGCGGGCTCACCTACTCGGGCCACCCGCTCGCGATGGCCTCGATCGTCGCCTCGATCGGGGCGTTCGAGCAGGAGCGGATCCCGGAGAACGCCGCGCGGATCGGTCGCGACGCGCTGGGCCCCGGCCTCGCCGCGCTCGCGGAGCGGCATCCGGTGATCGGCGAGGTCCGCGGACTCGGGGTGTTCTGGGCGCTCGACCTGGTGGCGGATGCGGCGACGCGCGAGCCGGTGGGCGCGGCGGTCGTCGGGCGCATCAAGGCGGAGTGCCTGGCCAGGGGGCTGCTGCCGTTCAGCGCCGACAACCGGATCCACGTCGTCCCGCCCTGTACGGTCTCAGACGACGAGGTGCAGCGCGCGCTCGCGATCTACGACGAGGCGTTCACCGCCGCCGGGTGCTGAGCGGGGCAGCCGCGAGCGCGGAAGGGCGGGCCAGCGTAAAATCGTCCGCCGTGCCTGCCGCATCCCCCTATCTCGTGAACGTCCGCGACCTCGAGCGCCGACCCGGCGAGCTGCGCGAACGCGAGCTCGACCTGAACGCTCCCGATCAGCTCGGCGCGGGGGCGGCCGTCGTCACCGCCGGCACGCCGGTGCACATCGACCTCCGCCTCGAGAGCCTGCACGAGGGCATCCTCGCCACCGGCGATGTGGACAGCGCCGCGACGGGGGAGTGCGTGCGCTGCCTCGACTCGGTCAGCGTGCCCGTGCGAGTCGAGTTCCAGGAGCTTTTCGCGTACTCTGACGACGAAGCCTTCGACTACCGGGTTCGCGATGATCACGTGGATCTCGAACCTGTGGTGCGGGATGCGGTGGTGCTGTCGCTGCCGTTCCAGCCCGTGTGTCGGCCGGACTGCCCGGGACTCGACCCCGCAACGGGGGAGAAGCTCGCGGACGATCCGGAGCAGCGACCCGCTGCGATCGTCGACCCGCGCTGGGCCGCGCTCGAAGGCTTCGCACCTGTCGCATCCGGCATCGACGGTGGAGACGCCGTCGCCGAGGAAGAGAAGAGATAGCCATGGCCGTTCCCAAGCGGAAGCAGTCGCGCGCCAACACCCACGCCCGTCGGTCGCAGTGGAAGGCCACCGTGCCGACCCTGGTGAAGACGATCGAGAACGGCCGCACCGTGTACAGCCTCCCGCACCGCGCGAAGGTGGTCGAGGACAGCGCCGGAACCCCGCTGTACCTCGAGTACAAGGGTCGGCGCGTGGCCGACGCCTGATCCGACCACCACGACGGCAATCGACGAGGTCTCCGGCGCGGATCGCGCCCGCCTCATCGCCGAGCTCGGGGTCGACATCGATCCCGAGCTGCTGACGCTCGCCCTCACTCACCGCTCCTGGGCGTATGAACACGGCGGTGCCGCGCACAATGAGCGTCTCGAGTTCCTCGGCGACTCGATCCTCGGTCAGGCGGTCACTGTCAAGCTGTATCGGGAGAATCCGGAACTCGACGAGGGCCATCTCGCGAAGCGCCGGTCCTCGCTGGTCTCGACCGTTGCCCTCTCCGCCATCGCACGGGGGATCGGACTGGGCGCGCATGTGCGCCTGGGTCGCGGGGAGGAGCTCACCGGCGGCCGCGACAAGAGCTCGATCCTCGCCGACACCGTCGAGGCCCTCATCGGCGCCACCTTCCTCGATTCCGGCCCGGAGGTCGCGGCCGCGCTGGTGCTGCGGCTCATCCGTCCGCTGCTCGAGGACCCGGAGCGGTTCGGCGCGGCGATGGACCCCAAGACGAGCCTGCAAGAGCTGGCGGCCGCATCCGGTCAGGGGGCCCCGCGCTACGCCGTGACCGACACGGGGCCGGATCACGACAAGCGCTTCCACGCGACGGTGCTGCTGGGCGGCGAGGCGGTCGCGAGCGGCTCCGGCACGAGCAAGAAGCACGCCGAGATGGCCGCGGCCCTCGAGGCGTGGACGATCCTGACCGAGCGCTCCGGATCCTGACGTGCCGGAGCTTCCCGAGGTCGAGGTGGTCCGCGCCGGCCTCGCCCCCGCCGTCGACGGCGCCACGGTGACCGCGGTGGAGGTGCTCGACGAGCGCTCGCTCCGGCGGCATCGGGGCCCGGCGGAGGACTTCGTCGAGCGGCTGCGCGGCGCGCGGCTTCGGGAGCCGAGTCGGCGGGGCAAATTCCTCTGGGTGCCCCTGGTGCCTCGCGGCGCGCTCGGGGCGGAGGCGCCCGGGGCGGAGGCGCCCGGGGCGGAGGCGCTCGTCGTGCACCTCGGCATGTCCGGCCAGGTGCTGCTCCGCGCGGCCGACGCGCCCCGCGACCGATTGACCCGCATCGTGCTCGACCTGGCGCATCCGGTGCACGGCCCCGTGCGCCTCGACTTCGTCGACCAGCGGATCTTCGGCTCGATGGCCCTTGACGCCCTCGTGCCGACCCCGGACGAGCCCGCCGAGCTCATCCCGAGCCAGGTCGCGCACATCGCCCGCGATCCGATCGACCCGGGTTTCGACGACGGGCGCTTCCTCGCGGCGCTGCGGCGGCGGGACACCACGATCAAGCGGGCGCTCCTCGACCAGACACTCGTGAGCGGGATCGGCAACATCTACGCCGACGAGGCGCTGTGGGCGGCCCGCATCCACTACGACCAGCCGACCCGCACTCTCTCGCGTCCGCGCGCGGCGACCCTGCTGGCCGAGGTGCGGCACGTGCTCGGCCGCGCGCTCGCCGAGGGCGGCACGAGCTTCGACGCGCTGTACGTCAACGTCAACGGTGCGTCCGGGTACTTCTCGCACTCGCTCAACGCCTACGGGCAGGCCGGCCGGCCCTGCCCACGCTGCGGGCGCCCGATCGTGCGCGAGCAGTTCATGAACCGCGGCTCCCACTTCTGCCGCTTCTGCCAGCGCCTCCGAACTCCGCGCTGACCATGTAGCTCATCCGGTGCTACACTGAACTGGTGGATCGGATCGGGGTGCGCGAGCTGCGTCAGAACGCCAGCAGGTATCTGGAGCGGGTGCGCGCGGGCGAGCCCATCGAGGTGTCGGTGCGCGGCGAGGTGGTAGCGGTGATGACCCCGGTCGAGCGGTCGCGGAGCACCTACGACCGGCTTGTCGCCGAGGGGAGACTCACCCCCGCCTCGGGTCCATTCGAGTTTCCTCAGCGAGCCACGAGCTCGATTCCGTCCGACGCGATCCTCGACGAGCTTCGAGAAGATCGGTGATCTATCTCGACTCCTCGGCCCTGATCAAACTGGTGGCCGAGGAGCCGCAGAGCCCTGCGTTGGAGGTGTGGATCGGTGAGCGCCTCCCCGTCGATCTGGTGAGCAGTCGGCTCGCCCAGGTGGAGGTGATGCGCGGAGTGCGGCGGATCGACGCCGAACTCCTGCCGTCTGCGGCACAGCTCCTCGCGAGGGTCGGCCTGCTATCGCTCGATGCGCGCCAGGTCCTCGACCTCGCCTCCACGGTCGGATCGCCGCACCTCCGCTCGCTCGACGCGATCCACCTGGCCAGCGCGCTGATCCTCGGCGACGCGCTCGACGCCTTCGTCGGCTACGACCGCCGCCTCCTCGACGCGGCCGCGGACCTCGGCCTGCCCGTCGTCAGCCCCGCGTCGCGGGTCGGAGGTCGAGGCGCCAGGCGCCCTCCGAGCCGACCGGCGCGAACCCGAGGGCTTCGTTGACGTCGAGCATGTAGCGGTTCTCCTCCGCATTCCATGTCATGACCGACGGATGCCGACCGCCGCGCTCGTGGAGGTGCAGCAGGTTCTCCGCCTTCATCGCCATCCCCAGCCGGTGCCCGCGGTGCTCGCGGAGCACGAGCGTCGCCTCCTGGAACACCGGCGCCGATTCGTCCGACTGCACCTGCAGCTCGGTGAAACCAGCGAGCCGACCGCTGGGCACGTGCTCCGCGGCGACCACCAGAGTCGTCATCCCGCCCTCGACGCGCCGCTCCTCGAGCGCGCGGACCCGGTCCGTGTCGTACGGGTCTGGCGGCTCCTCCATCCCCGCCGAGGGCGCATCCGTGGTCATCCGCGTCTGCAGCTCCGCCACATCCGGCAGCCACTCCTCGGGAGCGCGGTCGACCCAGCGACGCAGCCGGTAGTCCGCCGCCCGGGACAGAGCGGAAGCGCGGGCCGCGCGCACCGCGGCGACGTCGATCGGCAGCGGCAGGCGGCTGATGCGCTCGACCTGCTCGAATCGGAAGCCGCGGCGTTCGAGGAAGCGCGCGTCCGAGTCGGATGCCGGGATCGACCCGACACCGGTGGCCGGCGCCCGGCGAGGTCCCGGTGCCTCGGGATGGGTCGCCCAGGCGAGCACCTTGCGCACGCCGGCGGCGCGGCTCGCCTCCAGCAGCCGGTCCGCCAGGGCGGTGCCGATGCCGCGCCCCCGGAACTGCGGATGCACCTGCACCTCGTGCCAGTTCGTGTCGAACGGCACGCCGGGTTCCGGGTCGGGGCGCCACTCCACGACGGCGCGCGCCACGACCCGACCGTCGACGCGGGCGAGGAGCATCCGCTTGGGCTCATCGTCCTGGTCGCGCCAGCGCGGGAACAGCTCCTCCGCGGTGGTGTCGAGGTCCCGCGAGCCGGTCAGCTCGCGGGAGACGGCGTTCAGCACCTCCGTCGCCGCGCGGAAGTCGTCCGCCTCCGCGAGGGTCGCGGGGATCGGGTACTCCGCGATCTCGAATCCGGATGCGGACGAGTCGCCCATCGAGGGCGGGGACGCGCCGTCGGCGCGCTGGAGCGTACGGTCGTCCTGGGGGCCGGTCATGGCAGCCGATCAGGATGCACCTCGGGCCGTTCCGGCGCAAGAGCCGGTCGTCCGCGATGCGGCGTGGCGACCCCGGAGCCCTCCGGTACCGTGGAGCGACGATCGGACCCCCACGTCCTCAGCCCCACGGGAAGCGCGCGATGCACCTGAAGAGCCTGACCCTCAAGGGGTTCAAGTCCTTCGCCTCGCCGACCACCTTCGCCTTCGAGCCGGGGGTGACCGCGGTGGTCGGGCCGAACGGTTCGGGCAAGTCGAACGTCGTCGACGGTCTCGCCTGGGTGATGGGAGAGCAGGGGGCCAAGACGCTCCGCGGCGGGAAGATGGAGGACGTCATCTTCGCCGGCACCGCCACGCGCGGTCCGCTCGGCCGCGCGGAGGTGACCCTCACGATCGACAACGCCGACGGGGCGCTGCCGATCGAGTACAGCGAGGTCACCATCTCCCGGACGCTGTTCCGAAGCGGCGGCAGCGAGTACGCGATCAACGGGTCGCCGTGCCGGCTTCTGGACGTGCAGGAGCTGCTCTCGGACTCCGGACTCGGGCGCGAGATGCACGTCATCGTCGGGCAGGGCCGGCTCGACCAGATCCTGCACGCCACCCCCGAGGAGCGCCGCGGCTTCATCGAGGAGGCCGCCGGCATCCTGAAGCATCGCCGGCGCAAGGAGAAGACGGTCCGCAAGCTCGACGCGATGCAGGCCAATCTCACTCGGCTGTCCGACCTCGCCGGGGAGGTGCGCCGCCAGCTGAAGCCGCTGGGGCGCCAGGCGGAAGTGGCGCGGGAGGCGCAGTCGATCCAGCGCCAGGTGCGCGACGCCCGCTCGCGGCTGCTGGCCGACGAGGTGGTGGCGCTCCGGGAGTCGATCGCGGATATCGGACGCGACGAGAGCATGCGCAAGACCGAGCGGCTGGTGATCCAGGAGCAGCTGGATCAGTCGCGGCTGCGCATCGGGCGGCTCGAGCAGACGATGACCGGTGTCGAGGTCGACGCAGCGCGGCAGGTCGCGTTCGGACTCGAGCAGGTGCAGGATCGGCTTCGCGCGCTGTCGACGCTGGCGCTCCAGCGCCTGACCCTGCTGCGTCAGCAGGACGAGCTGCCGGTGGTCACCCAGACCGTGACGCCATCGATGGTCGCCGATGCGCGGGAGGACGCCCAGCGGCTCGAGGGGGAGATCGGGCACGCGGAGCAGGCGCTCGGCCGCGCCGCCGCCGCGACGGTCGCCGCGCGGGCGAGCCTCGACGCGCTCGACGAGGAGATCAGCGCCCAGAGCGCCCTCGTCTCCCAGCACGACCTCGAGGCGGCGCGGCTGCAGAGCCGATCGGATGCCGCGGCGCAGACCCGGGCCGCGCTGACGGTGGAACTCGAGCGTCAGCGCGGCGCCCACGCCGAGGCGCAGGCCCGGCGCGACACCGCGCGGGCGCAATTCGAGGCGCTCGACCCGGAGGGGGGCGGCGCTGACGACGACCTCGGCGGCGACACCGAGCGCGCGGAGGCGGAACTCCGGGACCGGCAGGCCGCGCTCGAGCAGATCCGCGACCGGACGCACGCCGCGGAGCGCGAGCGGGAGTCCCTCGAGGCCCGCGTGGTCGCCCTCACGATGGCGGCCGGCTCGCACCAGGGAGCGGACGCCGTCACCGGACGGCCTGGCATCCGCGGTCTGGTCGCCGACTTCGTCCGCGTGGAACCCGGGTGGGAGCCGGCGATCGCCGCGGCCCTCGGCGAGCTCGGGGAGGCGGCGCTCGCGGAGACCCGCGACGCCGGCCTCGACGCGCTCGAGTCCGCCCGGGAGGCGCAGGCGGGGCGCGTGGACATCGTCGTCTCGGATGCGGTGCCGCCGCCGTCCCTCGGCGCGCTTCCCGCGGGGGTGCGCACGGCGACGAGCCTCGTCGACGCGCCGGCCGGCATCCGCGGGCTGCTCGCGCGGGCGGTCGTCGTCGACGACCTCGACGTGGCCAGGGCCGCCTGGCCGCAGCTCGCGCATCACGATGGGCTCGCCGTGATCACGCGCGAGGGCGACGTGCTCACCGAGTACGTTCTGCGTGGCGGCACCGACTCGACCCGGAGCCGGCTCGAGCGGATCGCCGAGCGCGACTCGGCGGCCGAACGCCTCGCCGCGGCGGTGACCGGGGCCGAGCGCGCCCGAGCGGAGCTGGCGGAGGAGCGCGGCCGGCTCGCCGGCGCGCAGGACGGGGTCGCCGCGGCCCGGGCGCGCCAGCGTGAGATCGACGCCGAGCGCGCGGCCCGCAGCCAGCAGCTCGCGCGCGGCCGGGAGCGCCTCGAGTCGGCCGAGGCCGAGACCCGGCGGCTCGAGGAGCGGATCGGGTCGCTCGCCGACTCCGTGCGCGACGCCGAGGGTGCGGCGAGCCGCGCTCTCCAGGAGGTGCAGGAGCACCGGGAGCGGCCCCGGCCCATCCTCGACGCCTCGGCCCGCGACGATCTCGTGGCGGAGCTCGACGCCGCCCGCGCGGTCGAGGTCGACCATCGCATCGCCGTGGAGGCCGCGCGCCAGCGCGTGCGGGCGCAGCTGCTGGCCGCCGAGTCGATGCAGCAGCAGCTGGAGGCGGAGCGGATCGCCGCGGACGAGACCGCGCGGATCGCCGCGCTCCGCGCTCGGCAGGTGGAGGCCTCCTCGGCGGTGCTGGACTCGATGCCGCCGGTGTCCGAGCTCGCCGACCGGTCGGTCGCGGAGGCGCGGGTGGTGCTCGCCGCGGCGGAGGCCGCCCGGGCCCGGCAGAACGAGGAGCTCGCGGCGCTGCGCCGTGGCGAGGGGGAGCTGCGGGAGCGGCTCAGCATCCTCAACGAGGACGTGCACGGCCTGGAGATGCAGGTCTACGAGAAGAAGCTGCACCTCTCGTCGCTGCTCGAGCGCGCCGCCGCCGAGCTCGGCCTCGACGAGGAGGTGCTGGTCGCCGAGTACGGCCCCGAGGTGCCGGTGCCGAACGATGCCCCGGGGGGGACCGCATCCGACGACCTCGACGCGACGGAGCCCGTGACGGTGCCCTTCGTGCGCGCCGAGCAGCAGAAGCGGCTGGCGGAGGCGGAGCGGAAGCTCGGCCTCCTCGGTCGGGTGAACCCGCTGGCGCTGGAGGAATTCGCGGCGCTCGAGGAGCGGCACCGCTTCCTCACCGAGCAGCTCGCCGACCTCACCAAGACCCGACGCGACCTGCTGACGATCCTGCAGGAGATCGACGAGCGGATGCAGGACATCTTCCGCTCCGCCTTCGACGACACCCGCGCGGCGTTCAACCGGGTATTCCCTGTGCTCTTCCCTGGCGGCTCGGGCTCGATCTTCCTCACCGATCCGGAGGAGCTGCTCACCACCGGCATCGAGGTCACGGTCAAGCCCGCCGGCAAGAGGATCGAGCGGCTGTCGCTGCTCTCCGGTGGGGAGCGCTCGCTTGCGGCGGTGGCCCTGCTGATCGCCATCTTCAAGGCCCGTCCCAGCCCGTTCTACATCATGGACGAGGTGGAGGCCGCACTCGACGACGCCAACCTCGGTCGCCTGCTCACGATCTTCGAGGACCTCCGCGCGGCGTCGCAGCTCATCATCATCACGCACCAGAAGCGCACGATGGAGATCGCGGACGCGCTCTACGGCGTCTCGATGCGCCAGGACGGGGTCAGCGCGGTGGTGGGCCAGCGCCTCCAGACCGACCGCGCGGTCGCGAGCTGAGGGCGCCGACGAACGCAGCTGAGGGCGCCGACGAACGCCGTCACACCGGAGCGCCGCCGACGGTGAGCACCCGCCAGGCCCCGCCCGTCCACTCCACCATCGAGGCGGTCGCGTTGCCCGGCTGCGGCAGCTTCCGCCCGGCGATCTCGCTGAGGGTGTAGCGGATGATCGTGCCGTGGCAGACCGCCACCACCCGCCGGCCGGTCCACGCGTTCCGCAGCTCGCCGAGCGCGCGCAGCCCGCGGTGCACCACCGAGTCCAGCGTCTCGACGCTCGGCTCGCTCTTCCCGGGCCAGAGCCGCTCGACCTCGGCCTCCTCGGCCCCCTCCAGGGCACCGTAGTCCCGCTCGAGCAGCAGTTCGTAGGTCGGGCCGAGCTCGATGCCGAGCCCGTCGGCGATGATCTCCGCCGTGCGGCGGGCGCGCTGCCGCGGCGAGCTCACGACGAGGTCCCACGGCGCGGCGGTGTCTCTGACCTCCTCGACGGCCTGCCGGGCCTGGGCGAGTCCGGTCTCGTTGAGGGGCCAGTCGCTCGACCCCTGCAGCCGGCCCTGCAGGTTCAGGTCGGTCTGGCCG
Source organism: Micrococcales bacterium (assembly GCA_016212425.1). Lineage (GTDB taxonomy): Bacteria > Actinomycetota > Actinomycetes > Actinomycetales > Microbacteriaceae > Schumannella. The sequence goes on from JACRGJ010000098.1 coordinate 22,004, forward strand.
TGGCGGACGAGAGCGAGACGCACCCCTCCATCCTCCCCCGCCGCGGGTTCTGGATGCGCGGGCGTCCCGCGCGGAGATCGGGTGAATCCGACAGTCGCATCCGGAGAACCCCCGCGCCGCATCCGCACCCGTAGCATCCGGATCATGACCCGCACCCGGTGGCTGCTCGCCGACCAGCTCGGCCCGCACTTCGACGACGGCGGCCCGGCGGTCATGGTCGAGGTGACGGAGCTGTTCCGCCGCCGCGCCACGCACCGGCAGAAGGCGCACCTCATCCTCTCGGCGCTGCGGCACCGCGCCGCCGAGTTGGGCGATCGCGTCGAGTTCCGCCGCGCTGCCACCTTCGCGGCGGCCCTCCCGCAGGGCGATCTGGAGGTGATCGCCCCGACCTCGTGGTCGGCCCGCCGCCTCGCCAGGCGGGTGGGCGCCGAGATCCTGCCCAGCCGCGGCTTCGTCGCCAGCGAGGAGGAGTTCGCCGAGTGGGTGCACGGCAGAGCCGACCGGAGCCTGGTCATGGACCGCTTCTACCGCTGGCAGCGCGAGCGGCTCGGCATCCTCATGGATGGGCAGCAGCCCGTCGGCGGGAGGTGGAGCCTCGACGCCGACAACCGGCAGCCACCGCCGAGGAACGCGTCCGGGCTCGGGCTCCCCGACCCGTGGCTGCCCGAGGAGGACGAGATCGACGCGGAGGTGCGGCGCGACCTCGACGCCCTCGAGGCGGATGGCGTCCGCTTCCTTGGTCAGGACGGGCCCCGCCGCTTCGCCGCGACCCGGGCGGAGGCGCTGACCCAGCTGGAGGACTTCATCGACACCCGGCTCGCCGACTTCGGGCCCTACGAGGACGCCTCCCTGCGCGGGGACGACTGGATGGCGCACTCGCGGCTCAGCGCGGCGATGAACCGCGGGCTGCTGCATCCGCTCGAGCTCGTCGACCGAGCGCTGACCGCGTACGGCGAGGGTGCCGCGCCGCTGCGGAGCGTGGAGGGCTTCGTGCGGCAGCTGATCGGCTGGCGCGACTGGGCCTGGCATCTGTACTGGCACCTCGGCGAGGACTACGTCCCCCGCAGCAACCACCTCGACGCCCGCCGCCGGGTGAGCCCGCCCTTCTGGCGCCTCGACGGCGAGGGCGTGGAGGCCGCCTGTCTGAAGCACGTGCTCACCGGCGTGGGGCGCACGGGCTGGGCGCACCACATCCAGCGCCTCATGATCCTCGGCAACTTCGCGCTGCAGCAGCAGTACAGCCCGCGGGAGCTGACCGACTGGTTCGCCTCCGCATTCGTCGACGGCACGCCCTGGGTGATGCCCGCGAACGTGACCGGCATGAGTCAGTACGCCGACGGCGGGATCGTCGCGACGAAGCCCTACGTGTCCGGCGGCGCCTACATCGACCGGATGAGCGACTTCTGCGGCGGCTGCCCCTTCGACCCGAAGAAGCGCCTCGGCGAGGACGCCTGTCCGTTCACCGCCGGCTACTGGGCGTTCCTCCACCGCAACGAGGACCGGCTGCGCGGCAACCCGCGGATGGCACAGCCGTTGGTCGGCCTCCGCCGCCTCGCCGACCGAGAACAGGTCGTCGAGCAGGAGGCGCACCGCACCCGCTGGTGACGCGCTGCCCGTGGGCCGGATCGGGGTCTCCGTAGACTCGAGCGCATGGCAGCACCCTGGTCCCTCGGCGGCGCCCTGCGAGGGCTGTTCGTCAAGCCGACCATCGACGAGCAGACCTGGGACGACCTGGAGACGGCGCTGATCACGGCCGACTTCGGGCCCGACCTCAGCGAGCAGCTGGTGCAGGAGCTGCGCGGCAAGGTCGCCCAGTACCGCACGACCGACCCCAAGGACCTGCAGCGGATGCTCCGCGAGACCCTCGAGGAGCGCCTCGTCCGCTACGACACCACGCTGACGCTCAGCGAACGCCCCGCGGTGGTGCTCGTCGTCGGCGTCAACGGGGTCGGCAAGACCACGACGATCGGCAAATTCGCCCGCTTCCTCGGCAACTACGGCCGCTCCGTCGTGGTCGGCGCCGCCGACACCTTCCGGGCCGCCGCCGTCGAGCAGCTGGCCACCTGGGCCGAGCGGGCGGGGGCGCAGGTGGTCCGGCCGCAGCAGGAGGGGCAGGATCCCGCATCCGTGGCCTACCAGACGGTCGAGAAGGCGCAGCGTGAGGGCATCGAGATGGTGCTCATCGACACCGCCGGCCGGCTGCAGACCAAGAGCGGTCTGATGGATGAGCTCGCCAAGGTGCGCCGGGTGATCGAGAAGCTCTCGCCGATCGCCGAGGTGCTGCTCGTCCTCGACGCGACCACCGGGCAGAACGGGCTCGCGCAGGCCGAGGCGTTCATCCAGCACGCGGGTGTCACCGGGCTCGTGCTCACCAAGCTCGACGGCTCCGCGAAGGGCGGCTTCGTGCTCGCCGTGCAAGAGAAGACCGGCATCCCGATCAAGCTGGTGGGCCAGGGGGAGGGGATCGGCGACCTGACCGGGTTCACCCCCCACGTGTTCGCCCAGCAGCTCGTGGGCTGAGCCGGGCGATCCCGGTCAGGGCACCAGGTAGCCCGCGGCGGTGTAGAGCCGGTACCACTCCGGCCGGGTCAGGCGCAGCTCCGAGCCGGCGGATGCCGCGCGCACCCGATCGACGCTCGTCGTGCCGAGCACGACCTGCATGTCGGCCGGGTGACGGGTGATCCAGGCGACGGCGATCGCCTCGGCGGCCACGTCGTACCGGGCCGCGAGCTCGTCGATCACGTCGTTCAGCTCGGCGAAGTTCTCGCGGTCGCCGAGGAAGACCCCGTCGAAGAACCCCTTCTGGAACGGCGACCAGGCCTGCAGCGTGATCTCGTTCAGCCGGCAGTAGTCGAGCATCCCGACCGTGCGGTCGATCGACTGATCCAGGCCCTGCATGTTCGAGGCGACGCCCTGGGCGATCAGCGGCGCGTGCGTGATCGAGAGCTGCACCTGATTGAAGGCGAGGGGTTGGCGCACCGATCGCCTCAGCAGCTCGATCTGCGCGGGGGTGTGGTTCGAGACCCCGAAGTGGCGCACCTTGCCGGCCGCGTGCAGCTCGTCGAAGGCGGCGGCGACCTCGTCCGGCTCCACCAGCGCATCCGGGCGGTGCAGCAGCAGCACGTCGAGGTAGTCGGTGTTCAGGGCCCGCAGCGACCCCTCGACCCCGTCGAGGATGTGCTCTCGCGAGAAGTCGAAGTACCCGTCGCGGATGCCCACCTTCGACTGGATCACGATCTGCTCGCGTTCGGCGGGGGAGAGGGTGAGCGCCGTCCCCCAGCGGGCCTCGCAGCCGTGGTCGGCGTTCCCGTACACGTCGGCGTGGTCGAAGAAGTCGATCCCCGCGTCGCGGGCGGCTCCGACCAGGGTGCGGATCTCCTCATCGCTGAGGGGCTCGATGCGCATCAGCCCGAGGATGAGATTGGACGCGGTGATCTCGGTCTGGGGGTAGGAGAGGTTCTTCATCCGGTCCTGCCTACCACGCCGGTCCCCGCGGCGCTCAGAGCTCTCGGAGCGCTCAGAGCTCTCGGAGTCCTCGGTGGTGGGCGGCCAGCTGGCGGTATCCCACCGCGTTGCCGGCGACCCGTTCGCGCAGCGCCGCATCGGTGATCTCGCCGCGCACCTTCGCCGGGACGCCCGCGGCGATCGAGGCGGGCGGGATCCGCTGCCCCTCGAGCACCACCGCGCCAGCCGCGACCAGCGACCCGGCGCCCACGACCGAGTCGGTCAGCCGCACCGCGCCCCTGCCGATGAGGCAGCCGTCCTCGACGGTGGAGCCGTGCACGATCGCGCCGTGCCCCACCCCCACGCCCGCGCCGATCCGGGTGGGCACGCCCTCGTCCGTGTGCACGACGCAGTTGTCCTGCAGGTTGCTGCCGGCTCCCAGCACGATCTCGTCCAGGTCGCCGCGCAGCACCGCGCCGTAGAACACGCTCGCCTCCGCCTCGATCCGCACCCTCCCGATCACCGTCGCCGTCGGTGCGACGAAGGCGCTGGGGTGGATGTCGGGCTGGTGTCCGTCGAAGGCATAGATCGGCATGGGCCTCAGCGTAGAGGCGGCCCTCAGCGCGCGAGCGGCAGCGCCGACCCGTCGTGCCTGCGGGCTCCGAGTTCGGTCACGATCGCGAGGCGCCCCGCGGCGGGCGGCTCGGCCCGTGCCTCGCGGAATGCGGCCAGTGAGACTACCTGCGTGCACCCCGCAGCGCCGTCGCCGGCCGCTTCGGCATGCCGTCGGTCGCGCAGCCATCCGCCGACGAGCACCGCGGCCGCCCCCAGCAGGGCGGCCGCGACTCCGATCGCCGCGAGAAGCGGCCACAGCATCCAGGTCACCGGCCCGAACACGAGGATGTACCCCGCGACCGTCGCCCCGACCCTTGTCCCCCGAGTCATGCCGTCAGGGTACGTCTGCGGATGCGCCCGTCCAACATCCCCGAACGCGGGGCATGATCGGCCCGGGATCCGGTCGGGCGCCGCTCGGTAGAATCCGGAGATCATGGCTGCATTCGGCTCCCTCTCCGACCGGCTCGTCGAGACCTTCAGCAAGCTCCGCACCAAGGGCAAGCTGAGCCCCGCGGATGTCGACGGCACCGTCCGCGAGATCCGCCGCGCGCTGCTGGACGCCGATGTGGCCCTCGAGGTGGTGAAGGACTTCACCGGGAAGGTGCGCGAGCGCGCCCTCTCCGACGAGGTCAACCGGGCGCTCAATCCGGCGCAGCAGGTGGTGCAGATCGTCAACGAGGAGCTCGTCACCATCCTGGGCGGGCAGCAGCGCCGCCTCGAGTTCGCCAAGACCCCGCCGACCGTGATCATGCTCGCGGGGCTGCAGGGCGCGGGGAAGACCACCCTCGCCGGAAAGCTCGCGACGTGGCTGAAGAAGGACGGCCACACCCCGATGCTCGTGGCGGCCGACCTGCAGCGCCCCAACGCGGTGACCCAGCTCCAGGTGGTGGGCGGTCAGGCCGGGGTCGAGGTGTGGGCCCCCGAACCCGGCAACGGCGTGGGCGATCCGGTGCGCGTGGCGAAGCAGGGCGTCGAAGAGGCGCGTCGTCGCCAGTTCGACACGGTCATCATCGACACGGCCGGCCGACTCGGCGTCGACGCGGAGCTCATGCGGCAGGCTGCCGACATCCGCCGTGCGACCGACCCCGACGAGGTGCTCTTCGTCATCGACGCGATGATCGGCCAGGACGCCGTCGCCACCGCCCGCGCCTTCCAGGAGGGCGTCGACTTCACCGGGGTGGTCCTGTCCAAGCTCGACGGCGACGCCCGAGGCGGAGCCGCGCTCTCGGTGGCGCAGATCACCGGTCGTCCCATCATGTTCGCCTCGACCGGCGAGTCGCTGGAGGACTTCGAGCCGTTCCACCCGGACCGGATGGCGGGACGCATCCTCGACCTCGGCGACATCCTCACCCTCATCGAGCAGGCCCAGCAGCATTTCGACGAGGAGGAGGCCGCGAAGGTCGCGGAGAAGTTCGCGACCGACAGCTTCACCCTCGAGGACTTCCTCGACCAGATGCAGCAGCTGAAGAAGATGGGCTCGATGAAGAGCATGCTCGGCATGCTGCCCGGCGCCCGCGGTCTCAAGCAGCAGCTGGAGGATTTCGACGAGTCGGAGCTGACCCGCACCGAGGCGATCATCCGCTCGATGACGAAGCAGGAACGGCAGCTGCCGAAGCTCCTCAACGGCTCGCGCCGCCTGCGCATCGCGCGAGGCTCGGGCACGACGGTGACCGAGGTCAACGCGCTCGTGAACCGCTTCGAGCAGGCGGCGAAGATGATGAAGACGGTGGCGAAGGGCGGCGTGCCGAACGTCCCGGGCATGGGACCGGTCCCCGGCATGGGTGGCGGCCGCGCGTCGATGGCGAAGCAGCAGTCCCGGAAGAAGGGCGGCTCGCGCAGCGGCAATCCCGCTCGGAGGGCGGCGGAGAACGCCGCTCGCACGACGACCGCTCCGACCGCCGCGGCGGGCGGCAGCGGCTTCGGGCTCGGCGGCCCGAGCAAGCAGAACGCGCCCTCCGAAGACGAGCTGGCCGCGCTGCAGAAGCTCCTCGGGCGGTGACGCCGTGCGGCGGACCGCGTCTGGCGTTCGCCTGCTGCTCGTCGTCCCGATGCTGGCGGCCCTCGCGCTGACCGGATGCGGTCGCGCCGCTCCCCCCTCCTCCGAGGTCGGGTGTCCGCCGGGCTTCAGCGGTGCGGTCGCCCAGCGCGCCGTGGTGGGCGGCACGCCGACCGCCCGGGTGCAGGTGGTCCCGCCGTCGTGGCTGGGCGTGCCGGTCTCCGGGCCGCTGCGGAACGCCTGCGTGCTCCGGGTCACCTACCTGTTCCGACCGTCCGCCGGGGCGGCGTACCAGGCGATGACCCCGGGCGATGCCGCCACCGTCGAGACGATCGCCGCCGCGATGCTGCGCGCCGGATGGGTCGCGACCACCCGCGCGGGCCGCATGGTCGGCCCGGGCGGCCGCACCGCGCAGCTGACGCTCTCCTCGTC